>DATIMU010000144.1:0-1806 GCA_035475015.1 Acetobacteraceae bacterium | reverse complement strand
CCCAGCATGTGGCTGTGCAATGCCGTGATCTCGATGCCGTTGGAGCGGAGCGCGCGCATCACCGGGTCGACCTCGCTGTCGAGAAGCACGAAGTCCCCCGTCGCCGCGGCCCTTCCCCCGCCGAGCGGCTGGAAGTTGATGGCGGTGCCGGTGCCCATCGAGGCGCCCTCGGCCATGCCGTCCTCGACGATCTTCTCGGCGCGCGGAATGGTGAACTGATAGACGCCGCCGTTGGCTTTTCCCCGCGCGCCGATGATTCGGTCCATCGCGGCGATGTCGAGGTCCAGCGCTGCCGGCGGTGCGGCGGCTGCCGGTTGAAGCGGCGTCCGCGAAAGCGCCAGCGCCGCGTGAAGCGAGGCCGCAAGATGCGCGGAATCCCCGCGACCCATCACGTGCATGTAGATAGTCTGCGGCGTCGAGCGCAGCAGGTGATTGTGGACGGCGGTCACCCGGATGCCGCCCTTGAGCAGCTCGCTCATGACCGGATTTACCTCCTCCGGCGTGAGCACGAGATCGCCCATGACCATGGCGTTGGTCCCCATCGGCTGGAACGCGACCCATGAGCCGAGCGCCAATGCCGGCTTGATCGCGACCCCGTCCAGCTGGACGTGGAGGTCCGAGCGCGGGAAGCCGTAGCGCCGGACACCATCCGGTTGAGTGGTGCCGGCGCGTCCGAGCGCCTGGTCGACGGCGCTCCATTGCGGTGCCGTTTGGGAATGAAGCGGCGCTACGAAGAATAGCGAGGCGAAGGCGAATGCTCGACCCGCGCTTCTGGCGATCTGCATATCGATACTCCTGCCGATGAGCGGTTTGCGACTGACACAATCGACGCCCCGCCGCCAATGAATTTGGATCATGCGTCCCGCCCGCACAGCGCGCGCCCAAGCCAGCGAAGCTGGCATACTTCGCCCGCTTGGCGGAAGGGCCCATTTCAGCATAGGCTGCGCGCCATGCGCCGCCTGACCCTGTTCCTGTTCGTTGTGTCGCTCGCCATGCCGGCGATCGCAGACACCCTCCTCCTCCGCCCCGCCCGCGTGTTCGACGGGGTGAACCCGCAGCCGCACGAAGGATGGTCGGTGCTCGTGGAAGGCGACAAGATCGCCGCCGTCGGCCCGAACCTGACCGCTCCGGCGGGCGCCAGGATCATCGACCTGCCCGGCGAGACCCTCACCCCCGGCCTGATCGAGGGCCACTCGCACATCTTCCTGCACCCCTACAACGAGACCAAGTGGGACGACCAAGTGCTGCACGAGCCACTCGCGCTGCGAACCGCTCGAGCGGTCGTGCATGTGCGCAAGACGCTCGATGCCGGCTTCACCACCGAACGCGACCTCGGCACGGAAGGCGCCGGCTATGCCGACGTCGGCATCAAGCAGGCGATCAACCAGGGCATCATCCCGGGCCCGCGCATGCTGGTCGCGACCAAGGCCAATGTCGCGCTCGGCGCTTATGGTCCGAAGGGGTATGAGCCGGGCCTCGCCATCCCGCAGGGCGCCGAGGAAATCAGCGGTCCAGAGGAGATGACGAAGGCGGCACGCAGGCAGATCGCCGCCGGCGCCGACGTCATCAAGATGTACGCCGACTATCGCTACGGGCCCGGCGAACCGAGCCGGCCGACGATGACCGAAGCCGAAATGGCCGCGGGCGTGGCCGTCGCTCACGACGCCGGACGGATTGCCGCAGCCCACGCCACCACTGCCGAGGGCATGCGCCGGGCCGTCTTGGCCGGGGTCGACACGATCGAGCACGGCTATGGCGGCACGCCCGAGATATTCAAGCTGATGCACGATCGCGGCACCGGCTATT
>DATIMU010000143.1:0-8971 GCA_035475015.1 Acetobacteraceae bacterium | reverse complement strand
GACAAGGAGTGGGGCCGGGTGCCGCCCTATTGGGAACTCGGCCACGCGGCGGCGCGCGCGGCCGCGGGCGGCGGGTTCGCATTGGGCACGGTGGGGGCCGGCACGGGTGCGACGACGGCGACGGTGAAGGGCGGCCTCGGCTCGGCGAGTGCCATCGCGGAGAGCGGGCATGTGGTGGCGGCCATCGTCGCGGTCAACGCGCTCGGCTCACCGCTGATCGGCGAGGGGCCGCATTTCTGGTCGGCGCCGTTCGAGCGCGATGCCGAGTTCGGCGGGTTGGGATGGCCGGCGCGGTTCGAGCCGCGGCACGCGGCACTCCGCGTCAAGGGCGGACGAGCGACGAGCACCACCATCGGGCTGGTGGCGACCGATGCGACGCTGACCAAGGCGCAGGCGCATCGGCTCGCCGTCATGGCGCATCAGGGACTGGCGCGCGCGCTGCTGCCGACGCACGCGCCGCTTGATGGCGACACTGTGTTCGCGGCGGCCACCGGCGGGCGGGCGCTGGCCGATCCGCTGGCGGATCTCACCGCGATCGGTCACGCCGCCGCTGTGGCGATGACACGCGCGGTCGGCCGAGGCGTCCACGCAGCGCGCGCGTTGCCGGTGGCGAACGCCCAATTGTGTTGGCACGACCGCTTCGGACCATAGATTTAGTTTCAATTACCAAGATTTTTCACCTTCTGTTGAGCGATCGGGTGAATTGTCGATTTCCAGGTGGAATTGTTCATTTTTTTCCCGCAGTAAGTAGCTCATGCGTCTGCTTCTCCTGCTTTCCCTCATCCTCCTCATCATCGGATCGTCCGCCCAGGCTCGTGAGGCCCGACGCGCTCGGGAAGCGCCGCCGGTCGTCGGGCCACCGCAGCTTTGTCTCACGGCGATCTCGGCGGCGGAGCGCGCCCAGCGTACACCGGCGCGGCTGCTCGCCGCGATCGCCCGCGTCGAGAGCGGCCGGCCGGATGCGCGCGGCACCGTGCAGCCCTGGCCCTGGACGATCAACGCCGAGGGCAGCGGCCACTTCTTCGACAGCAAGGAAGAAGCGATCGCGGCAGTCGAGGCGCTGCAGGCGCGCGGCGTCCGCTCGATCGACGTCGGTTGTATGCAGGTGAACCTGATGCACCATCCCCATGCGTTCGCCTCGCTCGACGAGGCGTTCGATCCGGCGGTCAACGCGGCGTACGGCGCGCGCTTTCTGAGTGCGCTGCACCACGATCTCAACACCTGGCCGGCGGCGACGGCGGCCTATCACTCGCAGACCGAGAAGCTCGGGACGGATTACGCGCGGAAAGTGATGGTGGCCTGGGGCCATCCGGAGCTGGCGCCGACCGACTGGCAACCCGTCTACGCCGCGCTGTCGGTCTCGACCGAGCAGTACCGCGCCTTCGCACCGCAATCGATGCTGTTCGGCGCCTTCACCGACCCGGCGACGTTGCGCGGCGGCCTCGGCGGTTACGGCGGCCTCCAGGCGGGACAGACGCCGGCGCGCGTCCGCCGCTGACGTTTCAGCCTGGCAGGTCTAGCGTCGCCGCGATCATCCTTGCCGCCGGCGATGGCGAAACGAGGCCGGTGTCGATGGTGAGCGCGGCTTCCGGCATGGCGGCCTCGCACGCCATGAAATCGGCACGCAACCGGCGCAGCAAGTCGAGGGAGCGAAGCTTGCCGAAGGCGGCGCGGCCGGGGTCGGCGATGCGGCGCTCCTGCTCGTCCTGAGCGATCGTCAGCCGGATGAAATGGACCGTCCCGCCGGCGGTCATCACCGCGTCCCGGGCCCGTTCGGCAAATCCAGGCATCACCGATGGTTCCGGCGCGAAGGTGAAGATCGTGGAGCGCCCTGCCTCGCTCGCCTCCCGCAGCATCGCGAGCCAGAACTGCTCCCGCAGCCGGACGAAACGCTCGCTGCCGAACGGGAACACCGACGCGACGGCATCCACGACCAGGTGATTGTGGAACACCGCGAACCCGGTGAGCGCGGCGAGCTCTCGCGCAATCGTCAACTTGCCGGAGGCGGCGGGCCCGTACAGGAAGACGAGTTTCATCCCAGCGCGTTCTTGAGCGCCTGCTCCAGCTTGTCGAGCAGCCACCGCGTGCCTTGCTCACGGCTGCCCGCGTCGTCGTAGCCGTCGAGGAACGCGCCCTGCTCGGTGACGACCAGCCGCGTGCCGGCGCCCGCCGGACGGAATTCTATCGTTGCCAGGGATACCGAGAGCTTCGTGTCGTTCATGTACATGTCGTAGGCGTAGACGATCCGCTCATTGGGCACGATATCGAAATAGTGGCTGCGGAAATCGGACGAGCGGCCTCCCGGAAAGACGCCCTTGAGCCGTTCGTGCCCGCCGACGCGGAAGTCGAACTCGCGTTCCGCCGGCTGCCACTCGTTGGGGCCGGCGAACCAGCTTGCCTTGGCCTCGGCCGTCGCCCAGGCAGCGAACACCCGGGCGGGCGGGGCGTCGTAGGTGCGGTCAATGGCGAAGGTCGCGTGGGTCACGGTTCGTTCGGTCATGCCGATCTCCTTCATTGCTGCTGGCTATCCTTGGCGAGGTAGGCGCCGAGGCGGTCGAGGCGGCGTTCCCAGGCCGCCTGCCGCGCGGCGATCCATTGCTCGGCGCCGCGCAACGCCGCCGGCTCGATGCGGCAGGTGCGCACGCGCCCGATCTTCTCCGAGCGGACCAGCCCACTCGCCTCCAGCACCTGCAAATGCTGGATCACCGCCGGGAGCGACATGGCAAGCGGTTTGGCGAGCGCGCTGACCGAGACCGGCCCGCCGCTCAACCGCTCGACCATCATCCGCCGCGTCGGGTCCGCAAGCGCCTGGAACACGCGATCGAGCGGGGCAGATTGGTTAAGCATTCACTTAAGTATCACGCCGGCCCGAGCGACGCAACGGGCCGGCGATTTTCAGTCAGCGTGATCCCTTCAGGCTTGCTCACCCACGCCATCGCGAGCCGCGCAGCGGCGTGGCGATCCATCGCGCCCACACGCGGGTAGCCCCCGTGATTGCCGCACGGCCAAGCGGCGGTTCGCGACGTCCGCGAACGTGTGATTCCGTGCGAATCGATCGCGCCGCTCTGGGTTCGGCGCTCAGCCGCCGCTGAAATTCGGCTTCCGCTTTTCGCCGAACGCCCACACCGCTTCCTGGTGGTCCTTCGAGAGGTTGGACTGGGTCTCCAGGCTCAGGCTCAGATCCATCATCGAGTGGGCGAGTTGTCGGAGCGGGACGTTGATGGTCTGCTTGGTCCAGCGGATCGACTTCATCGGCCCCGAGGCGAGCCGGCGGGCTAGTCCGTAAACCTTCTCGTCGAGCTGATCGGCGGGGACGGCGTGATTGATCAGGCCGATGCGTTCGGCCTCGGTCGCACTCATCAGGTCGCCGGTGAGCAGATATTCCTTGGCGCGCGCGAAGCCGACCAGCTGCGGCCAGATCAGCGCGCCGCCGTCGCCGGCCACCAGCCCGGCGTTGACATGCGGGTCGCCGATCTTGGCGTGGTCGGCGGCGATGATGATGTCGCAGAGCAGGGCGACGGTGGCGCCGAGCCCGACCGCGTGGCCGTTGACCCGCGCGATGATCGGCTTGTCGCACTCCAATATGCGGAAGACGATGCGCTTGGCCTCCGGCATCCCGGCATCCCACGCGGCGGTGTCGTCGATCTTCTTCTGCATGTTGATGACGTTGCCACCGGCCGAGAAGGCGCGCCCGGCGCCGGTGAGCACGACGACATGCACCTCGGGATCGTCATTCACGTCGTCCCAGATGCGCGACATGGAATTGTGCATCCCGCCGGTGAAGGCGTTGAGGCTTTCCGGCGCGTTCAAGGTGATGGTCATCACCTTGTCCTTCTTCTCGACGAGAAGGCCCTCGTACTGGTCGTAATTGTAGGTCCGGGGCATGGGCTTCCTCCTGCGCATCCTGGCTGGCCGGATGGTCGGTCAAGCACCTGCCTGATGCAATGGCGAGCCATTGGCCGCGAGCCATTCGAGCGCCGCGCCGTGCGGGTCGGTCCAGGCCACGGGAGAGCCGTTCACCGACAGGAGGAACCGGCCGGGCGCTCCGGGCGTTCCGGCACGGCGGGCGAACTCGGGGAAGGCGCGCGGCGTCTCGTTGGAAATCCAATAGTCACAGAGCGTCGTCACCCGCTCGGCGAAAGCCCGCCTGTCGGCCTGGTCCGCGACGTAGGCCAGTACGGCGGTGTGGAAGACGACAAGCGTGGCATCCTTTGGTGCCTCGCCACAGAGTTTCGCCAGGTCATCGCCCAGCAGATCACCCTTGACGATCCGGGGCCGCTGCTCGGCGGCAATCGTCAGGGCCGCCCGCAGATTGGCTAGCCGCTCGGTCTGCTCGGGCCAGACCAGCGTTTCCAGCCACGCGGCCTGCGACGGCTCGGCAGCGTCGAGCGGATTGAGGTCCAGACCGGCCCGCCAGACGATAACCGGCATGGATGCCGGCAGCGGCGTCGACGCATCGGCCGAGCAGGCGAACACGGGATGCCGTGCGGCTGGCTCGTCCGGTCGGATCAGTCGGCGCCCGTAGTCGTAGCCGTAACGGTCGGGCAGGAGGCACAACCCCGCGGAGGCGCCGACTTCGACGAGCGCGAGCGGTTGCGGCAATCGCGCGAGCACGGGCAACAACGTGGCGCATCTCGCCGGCTCATTGGTCTGCGTCGAGTGCGACAGCATGTGTGAGCGGACTGCATCAGCATTGGCCAAGAGGGTGCGGCGAAAGTGTGCCCAGTCAGCCGGGGTGCCGAACAGGTGGCGCACCGAGGCGAGGAGGAGGTTGGGTTGCCGTTTTTCCGGGGGAACGGTCAGCAGGAAGTCGAGCACGCCCCGGTCCGCCGCGATGCCTCGTGCGAGTGCCTCGTAAAGCGGCGAACGGCCACGCGCTTCCTCCTCGGCGAAGCGGATATAGCGGGCCGGGAGGCCGGCGGGGCGCTCGCCCATGTTCCTCGGTCCTGCGCCGACGCGGACGACGACCGCGATCAGGCGCGCGCGCGGACGAGGTCGGCGGCGTCCGGCAAGTTCTCCAGATCGGAGAGCCGGGCAAGGATGCGATCAGCGGCCGCGCGGTCGAGAGCAGGCACGGCATTGGCCGCACAGTCGCGGAATTTCGCCGCCGATTGCGCTTCGCTGAGCGGACGTGCGGGCGAGCCGAGCGGCGTTGTGGTCTCGCGTATCGCGGTGCGGCCGTCGGTGCGGCGCACCGTGAGGCGCGCCCAGTCGCGCGGCCGCTGCTCGGGCGCGGGCTCGCCCCGTACCCGGGCGGCGAGCGCGAGAATTTCCGCATCTTCGACACGCGCCACGTCCGCGATGCCGACCCGACCGCGCAGCAGGGCGATGCTGGCGAGGAATGGCAGACTGAATTGCGCCTCGACGATCTGCGTCGGCCGGGCGCGGTGCGGGCCGGATTCGAACTGGTCGCGATGGATCGCCGCGTCGAGGTTTACCGTAATGTCGGCGATGTCCGCCGCCGTGGCGATGCCGAGCTCGTCGCGGATCGCCAGCGCGGCGTCGAGGGCGGCGTGCAGCGGGCGGCCGCAGGGGTATGGCTTGAAGCTCACCTCGTCGCCACGGAACGCCGTGCCGAGCGCGTCGGTCAGTGGTGCGAGGTCGTAGCCGCCGGGCTGGTAGAGCTCGAAGAAGCCGAAGCGTCCGGCGAGCGTGCCGCGCGCGCCGGTAAATTCCTCGGCGGCGAGCATCGCGGAGAAAATACCGTCGCGCGCTGCCTGACCGGCCTGCAGGCGTTTGGTCAGGGCGCCATCGACGATGGATTGGCGGCTGCCTGAGGAGAAACTGAGCGCGATGCCGAGCGCCTGCTCCATCTGCGCGGCGTCGAGCCCGATCAGCTTGCCGACGGCGGCGGTGGCGCCGAACACGCCGATCGCCGCCGTGCGGTGCCAGCCGCGGTCGACCGTCGCGGCGATGGCGATGCGGCAGGAGACGTCGAGGCCGAGCGCCACGGCGAGCAGCAGGTCGCGCCCCGAGACGCCGCCGCCCTGCATCTCGGCGGCGGCGAGGCTGGCGGCGAGCACCGAGACGCCGGGATGGATCGAGCCGCCGTGGTCGAGCGTGTCGTCGAAATCGAGCGCGTGGCCCATCGCCGCGTTGAGCAGCGCCGCCTCGGGCGCGGGCAGGCGGAGATCGTGCAGCAGCACGCCGCTCTCCTCGCGCCCGCCCCAGCGGCGCGTGAGCTTGAGCAGGGTGGCAATACCGGGCGCGCCGCTGCCGCCCAACATGCAGCCGAACGTGTCGATGATGTCGCGTTTCGTGGCGGCGACGGTGGTGGCGGGCAGGTCCGGGAAGGCGGTGCGATGGACCTGCGCGGCGAGGAGGGCGGCGGGGTCTTGGGTCATGGTGGGGGGTTTCCCGTGGGGGTGCCGCCCGGTTGCCTCAGCTCGCCCGCGCCGGCCGCTCGGCCTCGCGCGCCGCGACCAGTTCGCGCACGCGGGGAATGAGCACCTTGCCGTAGTCGATCGCATCCTCCAGCGGGTCGAAGCCGCGAATGAGGAACGTGCTTACGCCGAGATCATGATAGTCGAGCATGGCGTCGGCGACCTGCTCGGGCGTGCCGACCAGCGAGGTCGAGTTGCCCTTGGCACCGGTGAGCGCCGCCATGCCGGTCCATAGCCGCTTGTCGAGCCTGGCACCCTGCGCGGCGGCGGCGAGCAGGCGACGCGAGCCATCGTTCGGCGGCTCGCCGACGCGCTTGTAGCCGGTCTTCTCCGCGAGGGCGCGGGCCTGGTCGAGGATTTCGTCGGCGCGCTTCCACGCCTTTTCCTCGGTGTCGGCGAGGATCGGGCGCAGCGACATGGAGAAACGCAAGCCGCGGCCGTGGCGCGCCGCGGCGGCCCGCACGCGCGAGGTGAGCTCGCGGACCTGCGCGTGCGTCTCGCCCCACAGCGCGTAGATGTCGGCGTGCTTGCCGGCGACCGGGATCGCGGCGTCCGACGCGCCGCCGAAATACACCGGGATGTGCGGCTGATGCACCGATTTCACCGCCGAGAAGCCGCGCTCGACCTTGTAGTATTTTCCCGCGAAATCAAACGGCTCCGCGCTGGTCCACTCGCGGCGCATGATCTCGAGATATTCGTCGGTGCGGGCGTAGCGCTCGTCCTTGGTGAGAAAATCGCCGTCCTGACGCAATTCGGCGTCGCTGCCGCCGGTGATGATGTGAACGGCGACGCGCCCGCCGCTCAACTGGTCCATCGTGGCGAACTGCCGGGCGGCGACGGTGGGCGCTGTGAAGCCCGGCCGGTGCGCGATCATCATACCGAGCCGGTGCGTGACCGACAGGGCGTGCTGCGCGATCATCAGGCTTTCCGGGCTGGTGGAGTGGAACGCCACCAGCGCACGATCGAAGCCGGCGTATTCATGCGCCTTCGCCACGGTCTCGATATAGGCGAGATCCATCACCGCGCCCTTCTGCGGATGGATCTCCGAGAATTCGCGCGTGTTGACGAACCCGATGAACTCGACGGTCATTGCTCACTCCGTTTCACAGCCCCAGCGCGGCGCGGCCGGCCGCCTGGAGGATCATGTCGTTCTGCGGCGTGTGGACGCGGCTGCACAGCACGTCGCGATAATGCCGCTCCAGCGGATGCGTGCGGCTGAGGCCGGGATTGCCCACCAGCTCCAGCGCCTTCGCCACCGCGTCGATCGCGTTGTTGGTCGCGGTGTATTTCACCAGATTCGCCTCGGTCGAGGCGATCGAGCCGAGGTCGTGGTCGGCGCGTTCGGCGAGCGCGTCGATAACCACCCGGCTGACGCCGAGCATCGTGTCGATGCCGCCGACCGCCTCCTGAAAGCGTGGCAAAGTGGCGAGCGAGGCGCCGAGATTGCTCGGCTTGCGCGCATGCAGATAGCCGAGCAGCCAGTCGCGCGCCGCACGCGCCACGCCGTCGTACAGCGCACCGACGGCGACGTTGTTCCATACGGTAACAATGAGATCCCGCGTGGCCCATTCCTTCGGCGCGCGCAGATCGACGGCGTGGTCGGCAGGCAGCAGCACATCCTCGAACACCACGTCGTTGCTGCCCGAGGCGCGCATCCCCATGTGGTCCCAGGTTTCCTCCATGCGAATGCCGGGAAGCTGCATCGGCACGAGGAACAGCCCGACACGGGGATTTTCCCCTTCGGTGCGCGCCCACACCAGGCCGTAGCGCAGGATGGGGCTCCCCGTGCTGTAGATCTTGCGCCCGCTGAGGCGCCAGCCATCGGCGGTGCGCGCCGCCGTCGTGGCCGGCAGGCCGCCGCGCGCGGGAGTGCCGAGCTCGGGCTCGACGCGCAGCGCGTTGATGAGCGAGACGCCGGCGAGCGAGTCGGTGAGAACCTGCTCGCGCAGATGCGCCGGAATGCGCTCCGAGCGCAGCACGCCAGCGAGCTGCAAATAGTGCATCAGCAGCACGAGGGCGGTGGAGGCGTCGCCGCCGGCGATGGCGCCGATCACCGTCACGATCTCGCGCAGACCGCCACCGAGCCCGCCGCGCTCGACCGGGACAATGAGGTTGAGCAGGCCGGCGCGGTGCAGCGCGTCGAAATTCTCGAACGGGAAGGAGCGGTCGCGGTCATGCGCCGCCGCGCGTCCGGCGAAATCCGCCGCCAGTTCGCGCGCCGTTGTGGTCAACCGGTCCGTCGCATGATTGCCGCCGTCCATCCGTCCGCCTCCTCGCGGTGCCGGGTTCCTAGCACACGAATTCCGTCAAGGAAATGGGATACCAGAGTTCCACGCTTACGTTGTGTGTAAATGTGCCCTCAGAGCGCCGCGTATTTCTCGATCGTGTCGCGCCACGACAGCAAATCCTCGGGGCCGGAGATGCGTCGGCCGAGGCCGAAATTGCCCGTCACCGGGACCAGCACCCGGCTGATCCCGGAGGCGGCGAGCCTTGGCAGATCGTCGAGGTCGTCGGGCAGGCTGGCGGTGATCTCGAGGCTCGCCGGATCGCGGCCGTGCTGCTCGGCGGTGCGGCGGACGAGGTCGAGC
>DATIMU010000142.1:0-9166 GCA_035475015.1 Acetobacteraceae bacterium | reverse complement strand
GATGCGCGCGCTGCTGCCCTCGCCGTATCGGAGATAGCCTCGAACGACGCGCCGAAGCGCGCTCATGTCGGGATCTCGATCCGGGCCACTGGCCGGTGGTGCTCCGTCTCCACCCTGATCGCGAAATCGTAGCGCCCGACGTCGAGTGCGATGTCCAGATCGCGGAGGTGCATATGCGGGCGTGTCGGATCGTGGAAATGCGCGATCTCGCCACCTGCGAGGATGAGCTGGCGCACCGCTTCGATATGCCCCGGCCTACCTTCGAGCAGATTGCGCAGATGGAGGGCGCACACCTCGTCCTCGTCGGTGCGGACGACGGTGTTGTTGCCCATCGCGACCAGCGTGATCCGATCCGGTGAGCCCGATCGCAGCGCGCGGGCCGTGGCGTTGGCCGTGACCAGCGCCGCGGCATAGAGCCGCTCGGCGCCGGTTGCAGCGACGATCCCCTGGGTTCCCGCGCCGGTCCGCTGAATGATCGTCTTCCCGGTGAAGTCGATCCGTTCCACCTCAAAAGGCGAATTGCCGAAATCGAAGCCGAGCGGCGCGCGGCCGCCGACCTCGCCCATGCAGATCTGCCCCAAGCCGTTATCGCGCAGCGATCGCGCTTCATCGACGGTGCCGACCATGACGATCCGCGACGCTCCGTTGGCCAGTGCGACGGCGGCGGTCGTGAAGGCGCGGAACACGTCGATGATGGCGACGGTGCCGGCTGCGCGACGGGCACCTTCGAGGAGGCTTTCGATATGGATGTCCATCGCGACCGCCTACGCCGCAATGGGCATTCGTGCCAGCGGAGGGCGCCCCCGAGCGCTTGACTTCCCCGTTCGGCGAGAGCCACTGGCCGCGAATGATCGGAGGGAGGAAGAAACGGAATGAGCCGGTTGTTCGGGCCGCTGCGGCAGATGGGCTACGTGGTGCGCGACATCGAGGGCGCGATGGCGCATTGGGCGAATGTGTGCGGCATCGGCCCCTGGTTCTATGCCGAGCGCCTGCCGCTGACGGCGTTCAGCTATCGGGGGCGGCGCTATGACCAAATGCACGCCTCGATCGCGCTGGCCAATTCGGGCGACGTGCAGATCGAGCTGATCCAGCAGCGCTGCGACACGCCGAGCCTGTATCAGGATTTCCTCCGCGCCGGGCACGAAGGCTTGCAGCACTGGTCGAGCTGGCCGGAGGATTACGACGCGATCTACCGGCGTGCCCGGGCCGCCGGCTACGAGGTCGGCCAGGAAGGCGACAGTGCGCGCGGCCGGTTCGTCTACTTCCTCAATGAGGGGCATCCCGGCACGGTCATCGAGATGGCCGACATGACCCCTGCGCGGCGGCGCATCTTCGACAAGGTGCGCGAGGCGGCGATCGGCTGGGACGGCAGCGACCCGGTGCGCCTCAACTGGCCCACCCCGGACTAACCTGGCCGGATTAGCCCGATCGGTCATCCGCCGGCCACGGCTTCTGGCTCGGCCGGGACGGTGGCCAGCGTGCCGGGTCGGCCCTCCTCGCGGCGGAACACCATGCGCTGATCGTGGAATGCCGCGACGGCGGGCCGGTGGGCGATCGAGACGATGGTGGTGCGGGGCAGCCGCTGCTTGAGGGCGCGGTAGAGCTGCGCTTCCGATTCCGGGTCGAGGCTGGCAGTGGCCTCGTCGAGGAACAGCCAGTCGGGCTTGGCGAGCAGGGCGCGGGCGATCGCCACCCGCTGCTGCTCGCCGCCGGAGAGCCGCTGCGCCCAGTTGGACTCCTCGTCGAGATGCGCCACGAACTGCGGCAGCCCGACATCCTCGAGCGCCTGCACGACCTCCGCCGGCTCATGGGCCTCCACGTCGGACGGGTAGGACACGACATGGCGCAGCGTGCCGAGCGGGATGTAGGGCCGCTGCGGCAGGAACAGGGAGCGCCCGGCCGGACGCTCGACGCGCCCGGAGCCGAACGGCCAGATGCCCGCGAGCGCCCGGAACAGGGTCGATTTCCCCGAGCCGGAGCGCCCCGTGACCACCACCGAACGACCCTCGGTGAAGCTCAGGTCGGCGTGCTGCAGGAGCGTCGTGCCGTTGGGCAGTTCGATGTTGAGATCGCGTGCCGTCACTCGCCCCGGCGCGCCATCCGCCGAGACCAGCCCCTGTCCATAGGCGGCGCGGGCGGCGACGATCGCCTTGTGGAAGGTGGTGAGACGCTCGACGACGGAGCGCCAGCGGACCAGCGAAACGTCGTTCGGGCTATTGCCGCTGTAAACCTCGATGAACCATGACAGCGAACCCTGGACCCGGGCAAAGGCACCGGCCGTCTGGGTGAGGCCGCCGAGCTGGATCGCGCCGGAGAAATAGCGCGGGGCGGCGACCACGATCGGGAACACCGATGCGATCTGGTCGTATCCCGCGATGAGGGTGTTGAGCGCCTTGGTCCGCTGCATGATCGCCCACCAATTGCCGATCACCTCGTGGAAGCGTGCCCGGATGGTGTCCTTCTCCTCCGCCTCGCCGCCGTACAGGGCGATGCCCTCGACGTTCTCGCGCAAGCGCACGAGGGCGTAGCGGAAATCGGCCTCGACGCGCTGCTGGCGGAAATTCAGCCGCGCCAGCGGCTTGCCGACCAGGTGGGTCAGCCAGGTGCCGATGACGGCATAGATGATCGCGACCCAGACCATGTAGCCCGGGATCGAGAAGCCGAAGAGCTCGATCGCGCCCGACAGTCCCCAGAGGATGCCGACGAAGCTGAGCAGCGAGACGACGTTGGACAGCAGCCCGACCCCGAGCGAGAGGGTGCTGTCGACGAAGTCGCGAAGGTCCTCGGCGATACGCTGGTCGGGGTTGTCTGTCCCGATGGCCTTGGCGTCAGTGGTCAGGCTGATGCGGTAGTACGCCCGATCGGCCAGCCATTCGTCCATGAACACGCCGGTCATCCAGCGGCGCCAGCGGATCTGCAGCCACTGGGTCAGGTAGGTCCGGTAGACGGCGATCGCGATGTAAATCACGGCGATCTCGCAGAAGCCCGGCATCAAGCCGCTGTCGGTCCGGCGATACCAGAAGAGCAGCTGGATGAACGACTGCCAGTCCTTGTTCTGCAGGCTGTTGTAGAATTCGCGATTCCAGAAATTGAGGATGACGGTCATCCCCACCAGCGTCAGGTTCATTCCGATGATGATGAGGAGCAGGCCCCACGCCGACCATTTCTCCTCGGAGCGGAAATAGGGCCGGGAGAGGCGCCAGGCGTCCTTCAGGAACGGGCCGAGACCGCGCATGGGCGTTCATCTTTCGGATGGGAGAGCGGTATTGACGGCGGCAAGCCAGGATTCGAGGCGTCGGCGGTTCACGCCGAAATCGGATCGGCCATAGAGGCTGTGCGAGTAGAGCGCCAGTGTGCTCGCCTCCGGCCCCTCCGGCGCAACCCGCGCCATGATGACATCGGGAAAATTCCACACCGCGCTGCGCGCCACCCAACTTCCCGCCATGCCCGCCTCGTCGACCGCGAGAGGCGAGGTGCGCGGCTCGCGTTCGGCGACACTCCGGACGATCGTCCACAGCTGCGCGGCCGCGACGGGGAATACCGGTGTCGCGATGTCGGGCCGCGGGTCGGCACCCTCGGGGGCGGCAAGGGCGGTGTTGGGGGTGGTGGGCCGCTCGAGGCGGGCAAGATCGAGCGGCGGGGGCACCGGGACGCCGGCCGCGCCCGGGCTGGCGCAGGCCGGCAGGAACAGCCCCAGCAGCCACGCCAGCGGCGTCACTCGGCGGGGCCCGCCGGCGCGCGCAGGCGGATCACGCCCTTGACCCCTTCGGGTGGCACCGGCCGGCCCTTGCGCAGGATCTCGATGCGGCCGGCCAGCGCGAGGCGGATCGCGGCACGGCGAGTGGCGCCCATCAACCGCTGCCAGTCGGCATCAAGCGCGCGGGCGGCCTCGCTCGGACAGATCGAGCGGCCGGGCTCGCACGCCGCGACGAGGCGCAGGATCGCGGCTTCGATGCGGGTGGCGTCATCCATGACAGCCGAGATGGCAAGGGTTGCCGCACTCGGCAAGTTAACGTGAGGTAAGTGACTGACGTGATGCAAGCGGCCGGGCAGCGCCGCCCTCCTGTTCCAGGTGCAACCGCAGTTCGGCCGTCGGGACGGGGCGGCCGAACAGATAGCCCTGCCCCTGATCGGTGCCGATCGCCGCCAGGAAATCCCGCTGGGCCTTGGTCTCGATACCCTCGCCCACCACGGTCAGCCCGAGGGCATGGCCGGTCGCCGTCACGGCGCGGACGATCGCCGCGTCCTCCTTGTCGTCCGGCAGCCCGCGCACCAGCGAGCGGTCGAGCTTCATCACCGTGAGCGGAAGCTTGCGCAGCGTCGCCAGGCTGGCGAAGCCGATGCCGAAATCATCGAGTGCGAGGCCGATGCCGAGGTCGCGGAAGGCCGAGAGGGTGAACAGCACGTCCTCATCGAAGTCGATCAGCATGGACTCGGTCAGCTCGAGCTCCAGCCGGTCGGCCGCGAGGCCGGATTCCTCGAGCGCCCGCGCCACCTGGCCGATCAGCACCCGGTCGTGCAGCTGGCGCGGCGAGACGTTGACCGAGACCGCGATCCGGCTCGGCCACGTCGCGGCTTCCCGGCACGCGGTCCGCAATACCCAGCCGCCGATGTCGTTGATGAGGCCGGTCCGTTCGGCGAGTGGGATGAAGGCGCCTGGCGAGATGATGCCGCGCCGGCGGTGCGGCAGGCGCAGCAGCGCCTCGGCGCCATCGGCGAGGCCGGTGGCGAGGGACAGCCGCGGCTGAAAATGCAGCACGAAGCTTTCCCGCGCGATCGCCTCGCGCAGGTCATGCAGCAGCCGCCGCCGCTCCGCCTGCTCGGCGCGCCGGTCGAAATCGGCCCGGGGCGGAGGGCCTCCGGTGGCGCGGCGCGCGGCGGTGTCGGTGGCCGGCATACGACGGTTCCGGGGTTGCACGCCGCACCATCCCGCTCTGACGGTAAGGAATGAATTAAGAGCGTGACGTGGGCCTCGAATCCGGGCTCGGGCCGAGCGCCCTGTCCAGAACGCGCACCGAATGGATCGCGTCGCGGCCCGACAGATCGCGGATCTGGTGCCGGCAGGAGGTGCCGTCGGCGACCACGATGTCATCCGCGCCGGCGGCCCGCACGGCCGGTAGCAGGTCGCGTTCGGCCATCGCGACCGACACCGCCTGGGTCTCTGCCTGATAGCCGAACGCGCCGGCCATGCCGCAGCAAGAGGAGACAATCGGCCGCACGGTCAGCTCCGGCACCATCCCCAGCGTCGAGATCGCGGCGGGGAAGGCGCCGAAGGATTTCTGGTGGCAATGCCCGTGCAGATGCGCGGTGACGGGCAGCGGGCCGAACTTCAGGTCCGGCTTCTCCCGCGCCAGGAACTCGCTCAGCAGCATGGCGCGGGCCGCCAGCGCGGTGCTCTCCGGTCCGGGCAGCAGCGAGCGGAACTCGTCGCGCAAGGTCAGCAGGCAGGACGGTTCGAGGCCGATCACCGGCTGGTCGCCTCGCAGCGCGGCAAGGGTGCGGCGCGCCTCGGCGCGAGCCCGCTCGACCATCCCGGCGGCGAGCCAGGTGCGCCCACAGCACAGCGGCCGGCCGCTCGCGGCAGGCACCGTCGCGCGATAGCCGGCGGCCGCCAGCACGCGCACCGCGGCGCGCAAGTTCTCCGGCTCGAAATAGCGGTTGAAGGTATCCGCCAGCAGCAGCACCGGCCGGGCCGGGGCCATCCCATTGGCTTCGGAGTCGCGGAACCGGTCACGCCGCCAACGCGGCAGGGGGCGGTCGGCGAGGCCGAGCAGGCGGGCGGGCACCGCTTCGCGCATGTTGGCCAGCGGTGCGATGGCGGACAGCACGGGTGCGAGGCGCGGCAGCTCGGCCACCAGCCGGTCGCGTAGCCGCACGCCGTGGCGGTCGGCGCGGGCCGCCAGCACCTCGATCTTCATCTTCGCCATGTCGACGCCGGTGGGGCACTCGCGGCGGCAGGCCTTGCACGAGACGCACAGCTTCATGGCGTCGGCCACCGCGTCCGAGGCCATCGCGTCCGGCCCGAGCTGGCCGGTCAGCGCGAGGCGCAGAGTGTTGGCCCGCCCCCGCGTGACATGCTCCTCGTCGCGCGTCGCCCGGTAGCTTGGGCACATCACGCCGGCGTCGAAGCTCCGGCAGGTGCCGTTGTTGTTGCACATCTCGACCGCGCCGAGCATTCCGCCCAGCGCGCCGGGATGGTCGGACCAGTCGAGCTTCGGGGCAAAATCCGCGACCGGCGCGTAGTCCGGCCCGTAGCGGAACAGTGCCCGGTCGTCGAAGCGCGGCGGGTGGACGATGCGGTTCGGGTTCAGCAGGCCGGCGGGGTCGAAGGCGTCCTTCACCGCCTCGAAGGCGCGCACGATGCGCGGGCCGAACATTTCCCCGTGGAACTCGCTGCGTGCGAGGCCGTCGCCGTGCTCGCCGCTATGCGAGCCCTTGTATTCGCGGACCAAGGAAAAGCATTCCTCCGCCACGGCCCGCATGGTGGTGACGTCGGCAGCCTCCTTCATATTCAGCACCGGCCGGACATGCAGGCAGCCCACCGAGGCATGGGCGTACCAGGTGCCCTTGGTGCCGTGCCGCTCGAACACGTCGTTCAGCCGTTCTGTGTAGTCGGCCAGATCGTCGAGCCCGACGGCACAATCCTCGATGAACGAGACCGGCTTTCCGTCGCCCTTCATCGACATCATGATGTTGAGCCCGGCCTCTCGCACCTCGGCGATGCGCGCCTGGAAGCCGGCCTCGGTCGCCCGCACCACGGCCCCGGGATGGCCGAGATCACCCATCAGCGTGTCGAGCTCCGCGAGCTTGCCGAGCAACGGCGCGTCGTCCTGGCCGTGGAACTCGACCAGCAGAAGGGAACCGGGCTCGCCGATCAGCATGTCGTCGATCGTCGCGCGGTAGATCGGGATGCCGCGCCCAAGGTCGATCATGGTGCGGTCGACCAGCTCCACCGCCTCGGGGTCGAGCTTCACGATATGCCGCGTCGCCTCCATCGCGGCGCGAAAGGTGGGGAACTGGCAGATGCCCAGCACCTTGCGCGGCTTGATCGGCGCGAGCGCCAGCTCGATCGCCGCCGAGAAGGCCAGCGTGCCCTCGGAGCCGACCAGCAGCCGCGCCAGGTTGTCCCGGCCGGCGGCACGGGCGGCCGGGGTCAGCGCGTCGATGTTGTAGCCGCCGACCCGGCGGAGCTGGCGCGGGAAGCGCGTTTCTATCTCGTCCGCCTCGGCCGCGCCGAGTGCGCGCAGGCGCTGGATCAGTTCGGCGATGCCGGGCGGCAGATCGGCGCCGAGATTGTCGGGCAGTCGCCCGAACCTGTGCCGTGTGCCGTCCGCAAGGATGGCGTCGATAGACAAAACATTGTCGGCCATGAGGCCGTAGCGGATCGACTTGGAGCCGCAGGAATTGTTGCCCGCCATGCCGCCGAGGGTGCAGCGAGCGTGGGTCGACGGGTCGACCGGGAAGAATAGCCCATGCGGCCGCAGCGCGGCGTTGAGGTGGCCCAGCACGAGGCCAGGCTCGACCAGCGCCGTGCGCGCGTCGGGGTCGACCGCCAGCATCCGCCGCAGATGTTTGGAACAATCGATCACCAGCGCGCGGTTGACCGTCTGGCCGCACTGGCTGGTGCCGCCGCCGCGCGCCAGCACCGGGGCGCCGAACTCGCGGGCGATGGCGAGGGCCGCCGCCACGTCCTCCACCGTCCGGGGCACGATCACGCCGATCGGCTGCATCTGGTAGATCGAGGCGTCCGTCGCGTAGCGGCCTCGGCTCGCCGGATCGAACAGCACCTCGCCCTCGATCGCGCGGCGCAAGCGGTTGGCGAGGCGCGGATCGCCCAAGCTCGGATGTGTGTCACGCATGGCGGCGATCTCGGGGTATCCCTGGGGCGGGCTGGCGTCGGGTGTTAACTCATGGTCAATGAGCCAGCAGCTATCCGCTGGCAATCCTCGCGAGCGCGGCCCGTTCGGGGAGGCCCCGTCTGGGGAGGGCCCCATCTGGGGAGGGAAGGAGAACAATGGCCTATTTCCAGTCTCAGCATGTGCCAGGACGGCACTTCCTGCACGTCCCCGGGCCGAGCAACGTGCCGGACCGCGTGTTGCGGGCGATCGACAATGCCGCGATGGATCACCGTAGCGCCGATTTCGGCCGGCTCGGGCGGCAGATCCTCGCCAGCGTGAAACTGATCTTCCAGACCGAGCAGCCGGTCATCATCTACCCGTCCTCCGGCACCGGCGCCTGGGAATCGGCGCTGGTCAACACACTGTCGCCGGGCGACGCGGTGCTGATGTGCCGCACCGGCGCGTTCGCCAATCTCTGGCAGGAGATGGCGCTACGGCTCGGGCTGGAGCCGCGCATGATCGAGACCGATTGGCGGCGCGGCGCGGACGTCCCGGCGATCGGCGCCGCGCTGGCCGAGGATCACGGGCACCGCATCAAGGCGGTCTGCGTGGTCCACAACGAGACCTCGACGGGCTGTGCCACCGACATCGCGGCGGTGCGCCGGGCGATCGACGCCGCCGGCCATCCGGCGCTCCTGATGGTGGACGCGATCTCCTCGGTGGGCAGCATGGAGTACCGGCACGACGAATGGGGCGTCGACGTCACCATCTGCGGCTCGCAGAAGGGCATGATGCTGCCGCCCGGGCTCGGCTTCAACGCGATCAGCCAGAAGGCGCTGAAGCACACCGACAGCGCCCGCTTGCCGTGCAGCTACTGGGACTGGCGGGCGATGCTGGAGATCAACGCTACCGGCTTCTTCCCGTACACGCCGGCGATCAACCTGCTCTACGGGCTGAACGAGGCGATCAAGATGATGCAGGAGGAGGGACTGGCGAACGTGTTCGCCCGCCACGACCGCCACGCCGAGGCGACCCGCCGGGCGGTGCGCGCCTGGGGGCTCGAGACCCAGTGCGCCGATCCGCTGGCCTACTCGTCGAGCGTGACGGCGGTGCGGGTGCCGGAGGGCCACAGCGCCGACGCGCTCCGGGCGGTGATCCTGGAGAAGTTCAACATGAGCCTCGGCACCGGCCTCGGGCTCATCAAGGACCGTGCCTTCCGCATCGGCCATCTCGGCGACCTCGGCGACCTGCAGATCCTCGGCGTGCTCGGCGGCGTCGAGATGGGCCTGCGCGCCGCGGGCGTGCCGCACAAGCCGGGCGGCGTGCAG
>DATIMU010000141.1:0-2511 GCA_035475015.1 Acetobacteraceae bacterium | reverse complement strand
CGCCGTCACCATGAAGATGACGAGCAGCACCAGCATCACGTCGACCAGCGGCGTGACATTGATCTCGGCCAGCGGCCGGTAGCGACCGCGCCCGGTCGGCTTGCCGTTGAGGTAGCCGGCCATCAGCGCAGGCCCTCACCCGGCCCTCTCCCAGAGGGAGAGGGCTTTCTTCTCCCTCTCCCTCTGGGAGAAGGCCGGGGTGAGGGATGCCCGCTCACGCCGGGCGCTCCTCGCTCTGGCGCGACAGGATCGCCCCGAACTCCGCGCCAAAACCCTCCAACCGGCCCGCGTATCGGGCAAGGTCGGTGCTGATCTTGTTATAGGCGAGCACCGCCGGGATCGCCGCGACCAGGCCGATGGCAGTGGCGAACAGCGCCTCGGCGATGCCAGGAGCGACCACCGCGAGATTGGTGTTGTGCATCGCGGCGATGGCGGAAAAGCTGTGCATGATGCCCCAGACGGTGCCGAACAGGCCGATGAACGGCGCCGTGGCCCCGACCGAGGCGAGAAAAATCATCCACCGCTCCAGCCGCTCCATCTCGCGCTGGATGGTGACGGTGATGGCGCGGTCCACCCGCTCCTTGACGCCAGTATGCGAGATGTCCGCTCCGGCCACGCGCGCGGTGCGCCGCCATTCTCCCATCGCGGCACCGAACACCGCCGCCATCGGATTGCCGGGCTTGGAACCCTCCTGATCGTACAGCTCGTCGAGACTGCCGCCCGACCAGAAGCGGTCCTCGAACTTGTCGCCAGCGGCGTTGGCCCGGCGCAGGCTGGACCATTTCTCGAAGACGATCGCCCACACCCAGACGCTGGCAGCCAGCAACAGGATAATGGTCAGCTTGACCACGATGTCGGCCTGCATGAACAGGCCCCACAGCGACATATCGACGCCCGTCGCGCCCAAATTCACCGCATCGACTGCCCGATCCACTCGCTAACTCCCGTTCATCCCCATCGCCAGCAGGCCGTCCCGCCAGCGCGCCGGTATCCGCATCGGCCGCTCCTCGCCAGGCCGGACGCAGGCAAGCTGCAACTCCACCACGACCAACGGCCCGTCCTCGCCCGATTTGCGGAACTCCTGGCGCAGCGTCATCGACGCGCCGCCGACATGGACGGGCGTCGTTAGCACGACGAGCGAGTCGTCCAGCCGAGCGGGGCGCTGATAGTCCAGTTTCGCGCGCCGCACCACGAACATGAGGTTGTACCGCTCCACCAACTCGGCATGGGGGATGCCCATGTCGCGCAGAGCCTCGGTCCGGGCACGCTCCGCGAACCGCAGATAGTTCGCGTGATAGACGATCCCGCCGGCATCGGTGTCCCCGAAATAGACCCGGACGGCATAGCGGTGCGGTCCTGCCGGGGTCATGACGAAAGCGTGACCATTCATTCATCATCCCGCAGCAAGTCGAGCTGCGACGGCCCGCGCGGCGGCGGCGCGAGGTCGAGATGCCGCCAGCCGGGTTCGCCGAGCATCCGTCCGCGGCTGGTGCGCAGGATCAGCCCCTCCTGAATGAGGAACGGCTCGACCACGTCCTCCAGCGTGTCGCGCGCCTCGGCGAGTGCCGCCGCCAGGGTCTCGACGCCCACCGGCCCGCCGGCGTGATGCTCGGCGATTCGCAAGAGATAGCGCCGATCCATCGCGTCGAGCCCGCGTCGGTCTACTTCCAGCCGCAGCAGCGCCGCGTCGGCGACGTCGCGGTCCACCGGACCGGATTTCTCCACCGAGGCGATGTCGCGCACCCGCCGCAACAGGCGTCCGGCGATTCGCGGCGTCCCGCGTGACCGCCGTGCGATCTCCGTCGCGCCGTCCGCCGTCAGCGTGAAACCGAGTTTTTCTGCCCCGCGCGAGACGATCAGCTCCAGCTCGGCCGCCGTGTAGAACACCAAGCGTAGCGGGATGCCGAAACGGTCGCGCAGCGGCGTTGCCAGCAATCCGGCGCGGGTGGTGGCGCCGACCAGGGTGAACGGCGGCAGATCGATCCGCACGCTGCGGGCGCCCGGCCCCTCGCCGATGATGAGGTCCAGCTGGAAATCCTCCATCGCCGGGTACAGCACCTCTTCGATGGCGGGCTGCAGGCGGTGGATCTCGTCGATGAACAGCACGTCGCGCGGCTGCAGGTTGGTCAGGATCGCGGCGAGGTCGCCCGCCCGCTGGATCACCGGGCCGGAGGTCGCGCGGAACCCCACGCCGAGCTCGCGCGCGACGATCTGCGCCAAGGTCGTCTTGCCGAGGCCCGGCGGCCCGTGCAGCAGCACATGATCCAGCGCCTCGCCCCGGCCACGCGCCGCCTCGATGAACACGGCGAGGTTTTCCCGGGTGGCTTTCTGGCCGATGAATTCCTTTAGATTCTGCGGTCTGAGACTCGCTTCTCCAGCATCCTCGTCGACCCGGACGGGCGAGACCGTGCGCTCCCCGCTCATGCCGGGCTCCGCTGCGCCAGCTCACGCAGGCTGTCGCGGATCACCACGTCGATCGCCGCGCCCTCGCCCAGCCGCTCGACCACACGG
>DATIMU010000140.1:0-4113 GCA_035475015.1 Acetobacteraceae bacterium | reverse complement strand
GCAGATAGTCCCGCTGGATCATCGGATCGGCCGCCGACTTGCTCGCCATGCTGGCGCCGATGCACTCCAGATCCACCCAGGGCGAGATGCACCAGGCGCATCCCGGCAGCGTCAGGCCGGCGTCGCGGATCGTCACCAGGGAGGCAAGCGTCATGCCGCCGCCCGCGCTGTCACCCGCGATGCAGATGCGGCTCGGTGCCACGCCGGTGGAGAGCAGGAACCGGTATCCCGCCATCGCGTCATCGACCGCCGCCGGAAAGGGATGCTCGGGCGCGCGGCGGTAGTCCAGCGCCAGGGTGCGCGCCCCGGCCGCGCGCCCGGCTTCGGCGACCAGATGCCGGTGGCTGGCGATCGAGCCGCTGACATATCCGCCGCCGTGCAGGAACAGGATCACCCGCGAGACATCCGCCGTCGGGGTCGAGGTCCACTCGGCGGGCACGCCGTTGGCGTCCACCGGCGTCACGCTCACGTCGGGTGCCAGCGCATAGGCCTGGCCGAGCGCGTCCAGCCGCTGGCGCCGCTCCGCCAATCCGGCCGGGCGCGGCCGCGACAGCAGCATGGCCCGCAAGGTGCCGATCTCGGTCTCGCTCATGGCAATCTCCCCCGTGTTGTCGCGGCCAGCCTACCGGCGGACGCGGCCTAAAGCAGCCCCGACGCGCCGAGCGCGGCGCCACCCGCCAGCACCACAAGCGGGCTCAGCCGCGTCAGGGTCAGCACCAGGGTGACGGCGGCGGTCAGTGCGGCGAACCGCCAATCGACCGACGTGGCCTCGGTCAGCAGCGTGGCACCCGCCATCACCAGCCCGACCGTCACCGGCGTCAACCCGGCCTGCACCACCCGGCGCCAGCGCGCGTCGCGAAAGCGGTACCAGGCGCCGGAGACGACGTAGCTCAGCAGGCTCGACGGCGCGCAGAACGAGCCGGTGGCGATCAGCGCGCCCGGCAATCCGGCGACCTGCCAGCCGACCAGCGCCGAGACCAGCATGTTCGGCCCGGGTGCAGCCTGCGCCAGCGCGTAGAGGGCGGCAAATTCCTGGCCCGTCATCCAGCCATGCACGTTCACCACCTGGCGCTGCATCTCGGGCAGGACCGTGTTGCCGCCGCCGACCGCGACCAGCGAGAGCTGCGCGTACAACCCGGCCAAGGCCGGCAACTGGCTCATCGCCGCCCCCGCGCAGCCAGCAGGATGCCGAGCGGTGCCAGCACCAGCATCGCCGGGATCAGCGGCACATGCAGCAGGACGATGGCGGCCCAGCTGCCGACCGCCATCAGCACGTCGAGCGCCTTGTGCCGCAGCGGCGCCGCGATCTTCAGGGCGGTTGATAGGACCAGCCCCGAAGCCGCCGCCGCCAGCCCGGCGAACATGTGCCGCACGCCGGGCAGACCGCCATATTGCTCGTAGATCATGCCGAGCAGCAGGATGATGACCATCGGCGCCGACATCAGGCCGAAGAAGGCGGCCAATGCGCCGCGCGCGCCGCGAAAGCGCGAGCCGAGCGCTACCGAGAGGTTGATGACGTTCGGCCCCGGCAGGAACTGGCAGAGTGCGAGCAGGTCGGTGAACTCGGCGGCGCTCAGCCAGCCCCGCTGCTCCACGATCATCCGCCGCGCCCAGGGCAGCACGCCGCCGAAGCCGCAAATGCCGATCGAGAAGAAACCCGCGAACAGGGCGCCGGTCGTCGGCCGATCGGCAACCAATCTATCAACGCCGGCTCGGTCCAGCATCGGCACGGTCTGAACTGGCCCTGCTCGACCGTCGGGCGGGCGCGGGCGCTCTATGACGCGAGCGAGGTGGGACGCGCCCGCCCCGCCAGGCCGCGACCAATCGGGCGGCCGCCAGGCTCGTCGGCCATGAGCCAGTCCAGGCTCACGCCCGTCTTGCGATGGAGCAGGACGAGGACCGACATCGACGGCTCGTTGTCGCCGTGCTCGTAGGACTCGTAGGAGGCCAGCGGCACGCCCAGTATCCGGGCGAATTCAGCCGCGCTGAGTTCCGGCAGGTCGATCGCCCCGGCGTAGGCGTGCCGAAGCTTTTGCAGTCGCTGGGCAAAGGCCGCCAGCTCCGTGGTGCTGCTGGGCATCAGTTATGGTCCCTTGGCAGAGCCTCACGCGCGCGTGCATCAGGTGCCGCGGCCGAGGTCCAGCGCGAAACATGACAAACGCCCTTGCGCCACACAAGCGGAATCGCCGTTGCGGATTGTTTCAGACCCGCTTGTGCGTGCCGTCGCAGAGCGGGGACTTGGCGCTGTGCTTGCAGCCGCAGAACCATACGGAGCCCGTCTGCATCGCCTTGTATTCGATCGGGCTGAAGGCGCCGCCCTTGTGCGAGCCGTCGCAAAATGGCTGCTTGCCGCTCTTGCCGCAGGCGCACCACCAGTATGATCGCCCTTCCTGCACCTCGATCTGGAACGGTGCGCGTTGCGCGATATTTGGTCCCTCGGTTGCCGACATCCCCTGTTTCCCTCTGGGTTGTTCAGTTTGCCCGGATCTCCGTCCAGGCGCCGTCGAGTGCACGGGCGAGCCGTGCCGCCATGTCGTCCACCTCCGCCTCGGTGATGATGAGCGGCGGCGAGAAGGCGATCCGGTCACCGATGAAGCGCGTGATGAGGCCGTTCGCGCGCGCGTGCCGGTCCACCGTGGGGCCGACCTTGCGCTCGGCGCCGAACAGCCTGCGCGTGTTCTTGTCGGCCACCAGCTCGATCCCGGTCAACAGCCCGACGCCGCGCACGTCGCCCACCAGCGGATGCTCGCCGAAGCACGCGAGCACCCGCTGCATGTATGGGCCGACGCGCTGGACATGGCCGATCATGTCCATCTCCTCGTAGATGCGCAGCGTCTCCATCGCCACCGCCGTCGTCACCGGATGGCCGGCATAGGTGAAGCCGTGCGCGAAATTGCCGAGCTTGGAGCTCTCGTCGAGCATCGCCTGGAACACGCGTTGGTTGACCAGCAGCGCCGAGATCGGCTGCATCCCGGCCGACAGCGCCTTGGCGCAGGAGATCATGTCGGGCTGGAGATCGTAGGTCTGCGAGCCCCACATATTGCCGGTGCGCCCGAAGCCGCAGATCACCTCGTCGGCGATGAACAGCATGTCGTATTTACGAATCACCGCCTGCATCTTCTCCCAGTAGCCGCGCGGCGGCGTGAGGCCGCCACCGGCGCCCATCACCGGCTCGGCGATGAACGCGCCGCAGGTCTCCGGTCCTTCGGCGAGAATGAGCTCTTCCAGGGCGTCCGCCATGCGCGACGCAAACTGTTCCTCGCTCTCGCCCTCTTCGTGGTGGCGGTAATAATGCGGGTATTCGGTGTGCAGGAAGCCCGGGAACGGCAGGCCGAAATCGGCGTGCATGTCGGATTTGCCCGACGCGCTGATCGAGGCCGACGTGCTGCCGTGATAGCCCATCCGGCGCCCGATGATTTTCCGCTTCTCCGGTTTGCCGATCGCCGCGTGATAGTACCACACGAGCTTGATCGCGGTGTCGTTCGCCTCCGAGCCCGAGCACTGGAACAGCACCTTCGACATCGGCACCGGCGCGATCCGCAGCAGCGCCTCCGCGAGATCGACACCAGGCTCGTTGGTCGTGTGCCGGTAGAAATGGTAGTAGCCGAGCCGCCGCATCTGCTCGTACGCGACCTTCGCCAGCCGCTCGTTGGCATAGCCGAGCGACGCGCACCACAGCCCCGCCGCCGCGTCGAGAAATTTTTGGCCGGCGTCGTCATAGATAAAAATCCCCTCGCCGCGCTCGATCACCGCCGGGCCTTGCGTGAGGTGCAGAGCGAGGTTGGTCTGCGGATGCACCACCGAGGCGATGTCGCGCGCTTGGACCGAGTTGCGAGCAAGGATCGTCATGTCGAGTCTCCTCCGTAATCCCGCCGCGCCGCCGCCTCCGTGACGTAGCCGTCGCGCACATCTTCGGCCAGTTGCGCGCGATCGCGTCCCGATGGCGGCCCGTAGCCGCCCGATCCGGGCGCTTCCATCACCACGCGCGATCCGGCCGGCGCGATGAAGCCGCCCTTGCTGACGAGTTTTCGCGACGAGCCATCCGGCAATTCGAGCATGAGGCGTGCCGGTGCGCCAGTCAGGCCGCCGGCAAGTCCGAAGGGTGGCGTGACG
>DATIMU010000139.1:0-1508 GCA_035475015.1 Acetobacteraceae bacterium | reverse complement strand
CGGCCTGAGATACGAGAGGAGAGATCGAGGAGTCGGGCGGCGGAGGACACCAGCCGCCCGGAGCGAGGTCCCGTCGCCGGGACGATGGATCAGGTCAGGCCGCTAAGACGGGAGCAGCTCGCAAGATGACTGCGCGTCCCTAGATTGGCCGACCTGCTCCTCATCTGACACCATCAGGTGGCGGCCAAGCGCCGACCCCGGACAGAAGCAAGACACCGGCGGCTGGGTCCAAGCTCAAGGGGGTTGACAACCGAAGGCCCGTTATAGAAGCCCATCTTATTCCTAGCTCGGGCGTGACCGAGGCAGTCTGGACGCCGGACGCGCTTTGCCGTCGCGGCCTTTCGTCGCGCTATCAAACTATATCTGGTGGGCGTTGGGGTTGACGGGACTGGGCGGGTTCGGGGCACATCGCCCCGCGCGTCACGGCCCGGCGGGCTGGAACCAGCGCGCGACGCCCGCGAACAGCTCGGCCGCTGGATGCGAGGCGGCGAAAGCGATGCGCACCCGCGTCGTGGTCTCGATGACGCGGGCCGCCACCTTGATCAGCCGTAGCCGCAGCGTGGTGAACTCGGCGCGGGCAAGGGGCTGTTGCTTTGGGATGGCGTCGCGCACCGCGAGCAGCAGCCAATAGGCGGCGGTGTGCAGCAGCAGGCGCACCTGGTTGGCGAGCGGCGAGCGACAACTGGTGCGATCGGAGGCAAGCTGGCTTTTGTGCAGCTTGATCAGGTTCTCCGCCTGGCCGCGCTCGCAATAGAGCACGTCGTAGAGCCACTCGGCGCTGCCGCGCCGGATGTTGGTCACGACGTAGCGGATGTCCAACCCGTTGCAGCTCGCCTCGATGCGCGCGCTCACGCGCCGCTGGCATTTCCAGGATTTGGCGCCGTATCTGGTCTCGGTGTAGCGCCGCACCAGCGGTGCCTCGCCCTCGGCGTGGCGCACCCGCACATCGTCGGCAGTCTCCTCGACCTGCCGATCCAGCACCTCGTTGCCGCCGAGGCCGAAGATGTAGTCGACGCCGTTGGACTCGCACCACGCCATGGCCTCGTGCCGCCCGTAATGACTGTCGCCGCGAAAGGTCAGCTTGGTGTGCGGCCAATGCGTTCGGATGCGGCGCACGATGCGCCGGAGGTGGCTGCGCACCTCGCGGCCGGACGGGGTTTTGCCGGGGCGCAGCAGCACGGCAACCGGGCGCGCGGTGGCGGTGTCATAGACATGGATGGGCAGGAAGCATCGTTCGCCATGATGCGTGTTGAACAGCGAGAGTTGCTGGGCGCCGTGCACGACATCGCAGGTGTCGTCGATATCCAGCGTGACCTCGCGCGGCGGGCGGGGGTAGCTGGCGCAATAGATGTCGATCATGGCGTAGCTCATGGCCGCCACCTCGGTCCGGGTCGGTGCGTTTTCCCAGCGCGAGATGGTCGGCTGCGAGCACAAATCCTGGCCGCTGTCCGGCAGGCGCCCGCAGGCGAGCTTGAAGCCGGGATCGCCGCGCAGGCGATCGAGGTCGT
>DATIMU010000138.1:0-3955 GCA_035475015.1 Acetobacteraceae bacterium | reverse complement strand
TAGACGGGTGCGGCGATCGTCGTCGCGACCAGGTAGGAGACCACCACCCAGGAGATGCGCTCGACCTCGCCGAGCGATCCCGCGATGGCCGGCAAGGCGGTGGCGACGATGGTCTGGTCGACCGCCGCCAGGAACATCGGCAGCATGATCGAGGGGAACACCGCGAGGAACAGCGTGCGCGTGGAGGGCGCGTCCCCGGCGCCGCCGGCCCCGATGACCCCGACCCGACCCGATGGCATGATCCGTCCGACCCCTTGTCCGCGTCAGGCCAGCGCCTCGCGGCCCATCGCGAGATACTTCTCCCGCCGCCGCGCCTTCAGCGTCGGCCCGTCGAGCGCCAGCAGCGGCGACAGCGCCGAGTGCACCGCAGCACTCACCGCGTGCAGCGTCGCGTCCCGGTCGCGATGCGCCCCGCCGAGCGGCTCGGAGATGATGGCGTCCACCAGGCGCAGGCGGGTGAGGTCCTCGGCGGTCAGCCGCAGCGCCTCGGCGGCCAAGGGCGCCTGCGCGGCATCGCGCCACAGGATCGTGGCACAGCCCTCCGGCGAGATCACCGAGTAGATGGCGTGCTCCAGCATCAGCACCCGGTCGCCGGCGGCGAGCGCGATGGCGCCGCCCGAGCCGCCCTCGCCGATGATGGTGGCGACCAGCGGCACCGGTGCCTCGAGGCACGCCTCGATCGAGCGGGCGATCGCCTCCGCCTGGCCGCGCGCCTCGGCCTCGATCCCCGGGAAGGCGCCCGAGGTATCCACGAAGGTCAGCACCGGCAGGCCGAAGCGGCCGGCCAGCTCGATCAGCCGGCGCGCCTTGCGGTAGCCCTCCGGCCGCGCCATGCCGAAGCTGTGCTTCACCCGGCTCTCGGTGTCGGTGCCTTTTTCCGTGCCCAGCACCACGACCGAGCGGCCGTGGAACCGGCCCATGCCGCCCACCACGGCGGCGTCGTCGGCGAAGGCGCGATCCCCGGCCAGTGGCGTGAAATCGGTAATCAGGCCGGCGATGTAGTCGAGCGCCTTGGGCCGCTCGGGATGGCGGGCAACCTGCGCCTTCTGCCACGGGGTCAGCTTGGCGAAGGTGGCGCGCAGCTGGCGGTCGGCCTTCTCGGTGAGGCGCGCGACCTCCTCGGCGATGTTGATGCCGTCCGGCTCCGACATCCGCCGGAGCTCCTCGATCTTGCTCTCGAGCTCGGCGACCGGCTTCTCGAAATCCAGGAAATGGGGCATGGCGCGCGGCTTAGCACACTTGCCCGGAGGCGGAAGGCGCGCCGCCGCAACGCAGGCCGTCAGAAATCCGTCATGGCGGCGCGGGCGGAACCAAGGTGCTCCGCGCCGCGGCCAGGATCTCGTCGGAGAGCGCCGGATCGCTCGACAGTCGCGCCAGCACCACCGCCCCCACCATGCAGGACAGCCCGGCCAGCGCCCGCTCTCGGGCCGCCGCGCGACGGCGGGGCAAGCAGCGGGCCAGGGTCTCGACCATCGAGCGGATCGCCGCAGTCAGCGGCGGACGCGCGCCGGGTCGACGGGCGAGCTCGGCGCCCAGGGTCGGCATGACGCAGCTCCGCTCGCTCTCCTCGACATGGGCCGCACTGAGGTAATTGTCGACGATCCGGCTCAGCGCCTCCCGCGGGCCACGCTCGACCCGCATCGTCTCCCAACGGGATGCCGCGCGGGCGAGCGAATCGGCGCAAACCTCCGCTGCCAGCGCCTCCTTCGAGGGGAAATGCCCGTAGAAGCCGCCATGCGTGAGGCCCGCCTGATGCATCACGGCGTCCACGCCCACGCCATCGATGCCCTCGCGGCGGAACAGCCGGCTCGCCGCGTCCATGATCCGGCGCCGCGTCTCGACCTTCTGCTCCTTGCTGCCGCGCATCGGTGCTTCCCGTTTTTGCATGACGCCTGTCATGTATTCTCTTGACGGAGACATGACGAGCGTCATTTATCACGCCGCGCACACGGAAGGATAGAGTGCATGGGACCGAGCCGCATCGCCGCCTCGCTGGCCGGCCGCGTGCACTACGCCTGGGTCGTCGCCATCATGATGTTCGTGGTGATGATAAGCGTGGTCGGCGTGCGCGCCGCGCCGAGCGTGCTGATCGTGCCGCTCGAGCATACCTTCGGCTGGAGCCGCAGCACGATCTCCGCGGCCATCTCCCTCAACATCCTGCTGATGGGCGCGGTCGGGCCGTTCGTCACGGCGCTGTTCCAGACCCTCGGGCTGAAGCGGACGGTGCTGCTCGCGCTGTCGATCCTGTGCGCGGCGACGCTGCTGAGCGGCTTCATCACCGAGCCCTGGCACCTGTTCGCGACCTGGGGCGTGCTGGTCGGGCTCACCTCCGGCCTCGGCGGCGGCGGGCTCGCCGCGACCGTCGCCAACCGCTGGTTCGTCGCGCGGCGCGGGCTCGTGGTCGGCATCCTGATGGCGGCCAACGCCAGCGGCCAGCTCGTCTTCCTGCCGCTGATGGCGCGCATCGCCGAGGGCGGCCATTGGCGCATGATCTCCTTCGTGCTCGGCGGCGCCATCGCGGTGCTGATCCCGCTGGTGCTGCTGCTGCTCCCCGAGACGCCGCGCCAGGTCGGGCTCACCGCGTTCGGCGCGCCGCCCGACGAGGAGCGCGAACCCGCCGCGCCGGCCAGCGGCAACCCGATCAGCGTCGCCTTCGGCGGTCTCGCGCGCGGCGTGCGGTCGCTCGATTTCTGGCTGCTCTCGGGCAGCTTCTTCATCTGCGGCTTCTCGGCCAACGGCCTGGTCGGCACGCACATGATCTCCTACTGCGTGGACAACGGCATCACCGAGGTCGCCGCCGCCGGGCTGCTCGCCGGCATGGGCGTGTTCGACCTGTTCGGCACCACGATGTCGGGCTGGCTCACCGACCGCTACGATTCGCGGGTGCTGCTGTTCTGGTATTACGGCCTGCGCGGCCTGTCGCTGATCGTGCTGCCGTTCACCGGCTTCGACTGGGTCAGCCTCAGCCTGTTCACGGTGTTTTACGGGCTCGACTTCATCGCCACCGTGCCGCCCACCGTGGCGCTGACCAACCAGGTGTTCGGCCGCGCCGCCGCCCCGGTGATCGTCTCCTGGATCTTCTGCGGCCACCAGATCGGCGCCGCGGTCGCGGCCCTCGGCGCCGGCATGATCCGCAGCTCCACCGGCAGCTATTTCGGCGCCTTCTTCATCTCCGGCCTCGCCTGCCTGCTGGCCTCCATCCTGGTCATGCGGATCGCCCGCCAAAGCCCGGTGGCGGTCGCGGCGGAGTAGGCGTCAGGCGTCGAGCGCCAGCGGGTGATGTTGCTCGACCAAGCGTTGCAATCGCTCGGCGAGGACGTGGGTGTAGATCTGCGTCGTCGCGATGTCGGCGTGGCCCAGCAGCAGCTGCAAGCTGCGCAGATCGGCGCCGCGGGCCAGCAGGTGCGAGGCGAAGGAGTGGCGCAGCACATGCGGCGACACGCGGGCGGGGTCGAGCCCGGCGTCGAGCGCGACCTGCTTCAGCAGCAATGCGAATCCTTGCCGAGTCATTGGACGGCGTGGATCGCGGCCCGGGAACAGCCAACGCCCGTCCGCCGCATCGCCTGCCACCAACGCGGCCGCCGCGCGCTTGGCTTCGTCCGACAGCGGCACCATGCGCTCCTTGCCGCCTTTGCCGCGCACCAGCAGCACCGCCGCATCGCCGGCGAGGGCAGCGCGGGGCAGGCCGAGCAACTCCGAGACGCGCAAGCCGCTGGCGTAGAGAATCTCCAGCGCCGCGCGCGCCAGCGCCCCCGAGCGTCCCGGCCGGCGCCCGGCGGCGGCGAGCAGCGCGTCGACCTCCTGCTCGCTGAGGTATTTCGGCAGCGAGCGGGGCAGCTGCGGCGCGTCGAGAAGCTGGGTGGGATCGTCCGGCCGCACGCCCTCGCGCAGCAGGAAACGGTGGAACTGTCGAAGCGCCGAGAGCCGCCGCGCGGCGGTGCGGGCCGACAGCCCG
>DATIMU010000137.1:0-2538 GCA_035475015.1 Acetobacteraceae bacterium | reverse complement strand
GACCGAGGTGCGCCATCTGCAGCGCTCCGAGGTGCGGGAGGCGGAGGAGTTCTTCCACCCCGGCCAGAAGGGGTCGAGCGCCATGCCGCACAAGCGCAACCCGGTACTCAGCGAGAACCTGACCGGCCTCGCCCGCCTGGTGCGCGCCTCCGTCGTGCCCGCGCTGGAGAATGTGGTGCTATGGCACGAGCGCGACATCAGCCACTCCAGCGTCGAGCGGGTGATCGGCCCGGACGCCACCCTGGCGCTCGATTTCGCCCTCGCCCGCCTCGCCGGGATGATCGAGCGGCTGACCGTCTACCCGGAGCGGATGGCGGCCAATCTCGAAAGCTTGGGCGGCGTGGTGCACAGCGGCGAGGTGCTGCTGGCGCTGACCCGGGCCGGCATCTCGCGCGAGGACGCCTATCGCATCGTCCAGCGCAACGCGATGGCGACGTGGGAGGCGCTGGGCCGCTCGGACGCGCGCGGCTTCCGCGCCAATCTCGACGCCGACCCGGAGGTCGCCGGGCGGGTGCCGCCGGAGGCGCTGGACCGCGCGATGGACCCGCAACTGCATCTCCGCGAGCTCGACCGGGTGTTCGAGCGGGTGTTCGGCGAGGCCGGGCCGTCCCTCAGTCTTGCCACGAAGGCACCATAGGCCGGCCTCCTTCGGCGACCAGATTGGCGGCAGCTGAAGGAGCAGAGCCATGACGACGAATTTCTTCAAGGCCGCCGCGATCGCCGCCGTTCTGGGCATCGCCGCCATCGGCAGCGCCTCGGCCAGCCCCGTGCGCCCGGCCACTTTCGCGAGCGGCACGACGGCGACGGAGGTGCAGTACTACGGCGGAGGCTACCGCCATCATCACAGCTACCGCCCGCCGCCGCGCCACTATCACAATCACTACAATCATCATCGCTACCAGCCGCATTATCGGCACCACGGCGGCTACCGTCGCTACTGAGCGGTAGCGGATGGCTGGTCAGGATCGGCGGGGGGCGGCATAACGGGCCTGTGTGCACCGTTGTCCTGCTGATCCGGCCCGACCATCCCTGGCCCGTGCTGCTCGCCGCCAACCGCGACGAAAGGCTCGATCGCGCCTGGGATGCTCCGGCGGCGCACTGGCCGGACCAACCCGGGGTGGTGGCCGGACGGGACCGTTCCGGTGGCGGCACCTGGCTGGGCGTGAACCGCGCCGGTGTTGTGGCCGCCGTACTCAACCGGCAGGGCACACTCGGCCCCGCACCGGGCAAGCACAGCCGGGGAGAGCTCCCCCTCATCGCCCTCGCGCATGATTCCGCCACCGCCGCGAGCGACGCCGTCGCCGCGTTGGACGCCGGCTTGTGGCGGAGCTTCAACATGGTCCTGGCTGACCGGCATGGCGCGACCTTCGTGCGCGGACTCGGGCACGGCCGGCCCGAGGCGTGGGCGCTGCCGCCCGGCGTCCACATGGTGACGGCGCACGATCCGGACGATCTCGAGAGCCCCCGAGTCGCCCGTCACCTGCGGCGCTTCAGGGACGGCGAGCCGTCCGACCCGGATTGTTGGGAGAACTGGCGGGCCATCCTGGCCGATCGCTCGGGAGAGGCCGGCGAACAGATCAACGTCGCGCCACGAGCCGGCTACGGCACGGCCTCCTCGGCACTCCTGGCGCTCCCGGCGAGCGGGCCGCCGCGCTGGCTGTTCGCCGCCGGGGCGCCGGACGAGGCCCCGTTCGAGCCGGTTCCGTTGCCCGGATAATGGGCAGCGGCTCTGCCCCCAGCCCCCGTGGCGGCGCCGCACGGCCGCTGCTATACCGGCCGCGCCGCCACCTCGCGCGGCGCCGCGACCCGCGCCCCCGCCCATCGTTCACCCCCGGGGGTCTGCCAAAGGGAACCCAAAATGGCCCGCCGCCGCCAGCTCTACGAGGGCAAAGCCAAGATCCTGTTCGAGGGCCCCGAACCCGGCACCCTCGTCCAGTATTTCAAGGACGACGCGACGGCCTTCAACGCCCGCAAGAAGGGCGTCATCACCGGCAAGGGCGTGCTCAACAACCGCATCAGCGAATACCTGATGATGCGGCTGCACGACATCGGCATCCCCACCCACTTCGTCCGCCGCCTCAACATGCGCGAGCAACTCATTCGCGAGGTTGAGATTATTCCCCTCGAAGTGGTGGTCCGCAACGTCGCCGCCGGCAGCCTGTCGGAGCGGCTCGGCATTCCCGAGGGCACCCGTCTGCCGCGCTCGATCCTGGAATACTATTACAAGAACGATCAGCTCAACGACCCGATGGTCAGCGAGGAGCACGTCACCGCGTTCGGCTGGGCGACCACGCAGGACATGGACGACATCGTCGCATTGACCTTGCGGATCAATGACTTCCTGACCGGCCTGTTCCTCGGCGTCGGCATCACCCTGGTCGATTTCAAGCTGGAATACGGCCGGTTGTGGGAAAACGAGGAGATGCGGATCGTGCTGGCCGACGAGATCAGCCCGGACAATTGCCGGCTGTGGGACAGCAAGACCAACGAGAAGATGGACAAGGACCGCTTCCGTCGCGACATGGGCAAGGTCGAGGA
>DATIMU010000136.1:0-5874 GCA_035475015.1 Acetobacteraceae bacterium | reverse complement strand
TCGGCGGCACGCTGACCAGCGGCGCGGTCAGGGTGCGGCCTTGCGGGGTCAGCGGTGTCGCGAACGGGCAGGCATCGAGGAAGGCACGCAGCTCGGCCTCCGGTATGTCGAGTCCCTCGAACAGATCCCATTCGTGGCTGGGACGGATGCCCATTTCCTCGCGGAACTGCTGCATCTGCTCCTTGGTCATCAGACCGGCGTGGTTGTCCTTGTGCCCCGCGAAGGGCAGGCCCATGCCCTTGATCGTGTAGGCGATGAAGCAGGTCGGCTGGTCGCCCGCCGCGTCGGCCGCGCGCAGCGTCTCGATCATCGTCTGGATGTCGTGGCCGCCGAGATTGGTCATCAGCGCGCCGAGCTCGGCGTCGGAGAGCTCGTCGACAATGGCGCGGGCGCGGGAGCGGCCGAGATCGGCGAGCAGCACTTGCCGCCACGCGGCGCCGCCCTGGAAGGTCAGCGCGGAATAGAGGCTGTTCGGGCAATCGTCGATCCAGCGCCGCAGATCCTCGCCACCCTCGCGCGCGAACGCGGCTTCCAGCAGGCGGCCGTATTTGATCGTGACGACATCCCAGCCCATGTCGCGGAACAGGCCCTCGATGCGGCCGAACAGCCGGTCCGGCACCACGCTGTCGAGGCTCTGGCGGTTATAGTCGATGATCCACCAGACATCACGGACGTCGTGCTTCCAGCCTTCGAGCAGCGCCTCGTAGATGTTCCCCTCGTCGAGCTCGGCGTCGCCCGCGATGGCGATGTGGCGCCCCTGCGGAATATCGGCGCGCCCCAGCCCGTGCAGATGCACGTAGTCCTGCATCAGCGCGCTGAAGGTGGTCATCGCTACGCCGAGGCCGACCGAGCCGGTGGAGAAATCCACCTCCGGCCCGTCCTTCACGCGGCTCGGATAGGGCTGCACGCCGCCCATCTGGCGCAGGCCCGCCATCTTGTCGCGCGTCTGGCGGCCGAACAGGTAGTTGATGGCGTGGAACACCGGCCCGGCGTGCGGCTTGACCGCGACGCGGTCTTGCGGCCGCAGCACCTCGAAATACAGTGCCGCCATGATCGAGATGACCGACGCGCAGGAGGCCTGGTGGCCGCCCACCTTCAGCCCGTCGCGGTTGGGGCGGATATGGTTGGCGTTGTGCACCATCCACGCCGACAGCCAGAGCAGCTTGCGCTCGAGCTGGCGCAGCGTGCGCAGCCGCCCGTCTTGCGACGGCGTCGCCAGAGCCGATGCGGCGGGGGCCGGTATGGTCCGGGCCGGAACGTTCATCCTGGTCTCCTCCGCGGGCTGTCAGGCACGGCCACGCGCCATGCGGCGGACGGTGGTGGACGCATTGCGCTTCCCCTCGCCCGCGTAATCCTCGTGGTAGTCCTCGATCCGCGCAGGATCGTAGAGGTAATTCACCATCAGCGTGGCACTCTCCTTCAGCCCCTTGTCGGAGGTGTCCGCGCCCATGTTGATGCGCTCCACCCGCGCGCCGTTCGAGAGATGGAAATGCGCCACCGGATCGCGCGCCCGGCGCGGGCTGGAGGCCGCCGCCTCGTTCAGCAGATAGGCGGCGCAGAGCCGTGTCAGCACCGGCTCGACCGCGCGCAGCATCACCGGGTCGCGATACCAGCCGCGACGGGCGAGGATGATGGCGAGCGCCGCGGCGGCCGTGGCCGGCGCGGGCAGGTCGCCCGGTGCGGCGGTGCGCAGGCTGGTCGCTTCCTCGTCGCTGATGAACGCCGCGTCGTCGTCCTTGAGCTTGCGCTCCAGCCAGGCGCGGAAGCCAGGGATCGGCGAGAGGGTCGCGAACGCCTTGAGATTGCGGAATTCGTGGGACAGCACCTCGACGACGCGCTTGATGAGGAAATTGCCGAAGCTGATGCCGGAGAGGCCGCGCTGGCAGTTGCTGATCGAGTAGAAGATCGCCGTATCCGAGGAGCGCGGATCGAGCACCGGCGCCTTCTGGTCGAGCAGCCGCTGCACGCTGCCGGCGAGACCCTGGACCAGCGCCACCTCGACGAAGATCAGCGGCTCGTCCGGCATCCTTGGATGGAAGAACGCATAGCAGCGCCGGTCGGAATCGAGCCGGTCCTTGAGGTCGCGCCAGGAGCGGATCTCGTGCACCGCCTCGTAGCCGACCAGCTTCTCCAGCAGCGCGGCCGGGCTCGCCCAGTCGATGCGGCGCAATTCCAGGAACCCGACATCGAACCAGTTCGCCAGCAGCCCCTTGAGGTCGGCCTCCAGCGCGCCGAGCAGCGGATCGTCCTTGCGCACCGCGAGGAGGAAGGCGCGCAGATCGACCAGAAACTTCATGCCGTCGGGGATGGTGGTGAACTGCGTCAGCAGCCGCAGGCGGGGCGGCTCCAGCACGCGGCGCAGGCGGGCCTTCGCGCTGGCCAGCTCGGCCGGGTTCGCCGCCTTCTGCACCGCGCCGAACGCGCCGGAGACCGCTTCCCGGTCCGAGTCAAAGCCCGCGAGAGTGCGCAGGAAGTCGATCTGTCCCGGCTCGTCGAGGCCGAGATAGGTCTCCGCCAGCTTGGCCGCCCGGTTGCGCGCGCTGACCTCGCCGCCCTTGCCGTCGAGGCAGGAGCGCATCTGCGCCGCGATGTCCTCGTCGCCGTCGGAGGTGACGCCGGAGGCCATCTCGCGCCACACCGTGGTGAGCCGGCGGATCGCCCGGTCGAACAGGCCGATCGGCGCGGGCGCGTTCGGGGTCGGCCCCTTGGCGGGGGGTTTCGAGATCGGCGGAATCGGAATCGGCGGGGTGGCGACAATCTCGCTCATCGAGCTCTCCTGGGTGGCGCCCATGATATGGCATCGGGGGTGCCGGGGTCAGGTGACGTGCGGGTTATTTCGGCGAGCGCGGGCGGCAGCGCCGCCGGCAGATCCTCCGCCAGCATCCCGGGTCCGGCGAGCGTCGCCGCCCGGCCATGCAGCCAGGCCGCCGCCGCCGCCGCGTCCCACGCAGGCATTGCTTGCGCCAGCAGCCCCGCGATCATGCCGGAAAGCACGTCGCCCGCGCCGGCCGTCGCGAGCCAGGGCGGCGCCGAGGCGTTGATCGCCACGCGACCGTCCGGTGCCGCGATCACCGTATCCGAGCCTTTCAGCAGCACGACCGCCCCGGTTCGCGCGGCAGCCTCCCGCGCGGCGCGCACGCGATCCGTGCCGGGGGCGCCGAACACCCGGGTAAACTCGCCTTCGTGCGGCGTCAGCACTGCCGCACCATGCAGCGCGTCGGGATCGCCGGCGAACGCGGCGAACACGTCGGCGTCGGCGACCACCTCGCGCCCTGCCGCGACCAGGGCGGGAAACGCGCGACGCGCCTCGTCGGGGCCGAGGCCCGGGCCGCACACCCAGACGCGGCGGCGTTCGTCGCTCAGCAGATCGGACAGCGACGCCGCGCTGACGATCACGCCCGCGTCGCCGGTCCGGTAGATTTCCGCCCCGCCGGTCGCGGCGACGGTGAGCATCCCCGCGCCGGCCCGCCGCGCCCCGGCGGCGGCGAGACGCGCGGCACCCGTCATCGCGGCACCCCCCAGCACCGTCACATGGCCCCGGGAATATTTGTGCCCGGCGGCCGACGGCGACGGCACCCGCCAGAGCGCGGTGCCATTGGCCCAGCATCGTGGGCCGATCCGCGCCAGCGTCGCGATGGGCAAGCCGATGTCGGCGAGCGCGATCTCACCGCACAGATCACGACCCGGCAGCAGCAGATGGCCGGGCTTAAGCCGGAAGAACGTCACCGTCAGCTCAGCCTGCGGAGCATGGCCGCGCACCGCGCCGGTCGCGCCGTCGACCCCGCTCGGTATGTCGACCGAGACGATGCGCCGCGCGCGCGCGAAGATCTCGGCGGCAATTCCGGTGACATCGCGGGTGAGCCCGGCGCCGAACACCGCGTCGATCACCAGCGCGGCGCGCGCGGCCTCGTCCGGTGCGAAATCGACCGTCGGCCCCTTCCAGCGCCGCGCGGCGCAAGCGGCATCCGAGCCCGCGCGGGGGCGCGCGAGGGCGGCAACCGAGACCGGCCAGCCAGTCTCCGCCAGCAGCCGCGCCGCGACGTATCCATCCCCGCCGTTATTGCCTGGTCCGCACAGCACCAGCACGCGACACGGGCGGAAGCGGCGGCGCACCGCGCGGGCCACGGCGCGGCCAGCGTTCTCCATCAGCACCGGGCCGGGCACGCCGAGCCCCGGCGACAGCGCATCGGCGCGCGCCATCTCCTCGGGCGTCAACAGCTCGGGCCGCTCCGCCAGGCTGCGCAACCATGTCGCATCGAACCGCATGGCCGCAGTCTGCCACTCGCGCGCCGCGACGGGGAGCAACATGTCGCGCACGGCACCCATCCGTTACACTGACCGCCCCAGCCGGAGTCGGGTTCGCATGGCGGTGGTAATCACGGTGGCGCAGCAGAAAGGCGGCGCCGGCAAGACGACCTTGGCCGCCAATCTCGCCGCCGTCCTCGCGGCCACCAGCCGGGTGGCGCTGCTCGACATCGACCCGCAGCGCAGCCTCGTCCGCTGGCACGCGCTGCGGGCGGCGCACGCCGATCGGGTCGCGGCGCTGGAATTCTCCGACGTCTCCGGCTGGCGCCTCGCCCGCGAGCTCGACCGGCTGCGGCGCGACCATGATTTCGTGCTCATCGACAGCCCGCCGCAGATCGACACCGACGCGCGCCTCGCCATACGCGGCGCCGATCTCGTGCTGATCCCGGTGCAGCCGAGCCCGCCCGACATCTGGGCCGCCGAGGGCACGCTGAAACTCGCCGCCGATGAGCACCGGACGGCGCGCCTCGCGCTCAACCGGGTGCCGACCGGCTCGCGGCTGCGCGAGAGCGTCGAGGCGGACATCGTTGCGCGCAAGCTGCCGGTGCTGCGCGCGACACTCGGCAACCGCACCGGCTTCGCCAGCGCCTTCGCCGCCGGCCTCGGCGTCACCGAGGCGGCACCCCGCTCCATCGCGGCGGCCGAGCTGCGCGCCCTGCTCGCTGAAATCCAGGAGATCACCCGCCGATGATCTGGACCACGACGATCTGGCCCATCGTGTTCGCGATCCACATTCTCTGCGCGGTGATCTGGGTGGGGGGAATGTTCTTCGCCCTGCTGGTGCTCCGCCCCAGCCTCGGCGTGCTGGAGCCGGCGCAGCGGCTGCAGCTGCACAGCCAGGTATTCCGGCGGTTCTTCCTCATCATCTGGCACGCCATGCCGCTGGCGCTGATTAGCGGCTACGCGATGCTGCTCGGCGTGTTCGGCGGCTTCGCGGGCGCCGGCTGGAGCATCAACCTGATGATGCTGCTCGGGCTCATCATGGCGGCGCTGTTCCTGGTGGTCTTCTTCGGCCCGTGGGCACGCTTCCGCTACGGCACGGACCCGGCGCGGGCGGCGGACAGCATCCGCCGGCTCATCCTGGTGAACCTGGTGCTGGGTCTGGTGACGGTGTGCGTGGCCGCCGTCGGCCGCTGGTGACGCCGCGCGATTGGCCGAGCGTCAGGCGTGCCTCCAGCACGTCGTCCTCGCCCGGAACCCGATGGATCTCGAAGCCGAGATGGCGCGCGAAGGCCAGCATCGGCGCGTTGTCGGCCAGCACCTGACCGACGATCTCGGCCACGCCACGCGCGCGGCCCCATTCGATCAGGCGCCGCATCAGCCGGCTCGCCAGCCCGCGCCCCTTCATGTCGGGCTGCACCGCGACGGCGAACTCCGCCGAGCGGCAGTCCTGCTCGCAGACCAGCCGCGCGACGGCCACGGTGTCGCCGGTGGATGCCTGGACGGCGATCAGCGCCATCTCGCGGTCGTAGTCGACCTGGGTCATGCGGGCGACCTGCTCGGGCGACAGGGTGCGCATCGCGCTGAAGAAGCGGAACCGCACGTCCTCGGGCGACAGGCGATGGAACA
>DATIMU010000135.1:0-9246 GCA_035475015.1 Acetobacteraceae bacterium | reverse complement strand
GCTGTACTTGGCCTCGCATGCCGGTGCGATCGTCGGATGGACGGTGCCGGAGGCGCGAGCTTTCCTGCGCGATCTGATCGAGCATGCCACCCAGCGCGAGTTCGTTCACTCGCATAAATGGCAGGTCGGCGACCTGGTCATGTGGGACAATCGTCAGACGATGCACCGCGCCCGGCCTTTCCCGCCCGGCGAACCCCGCGACATGCGCCGCACGACATTGGCCGGGGACGGACCGACCGCGACGCAAGTCACCCCGTCCACGCCGCTTTGAGCCAGGCCGGCAATCACGCCGCGGCGCAGGTTCATCATCGGGTCGACGTCATGGAGTCCTAGGTCCCATGGATTTTAGGGCGTGCACCCCGTCATTGCGAGCGAAGCGCGGCAATCCATCGCGCCGTCGGCGAGCAGCCGCCTGTGGCGCGATGGATTGCTTCGTCGCAAGCGCTCCTCGCAATGACGGATGTGTAACGGGGCCTATCCGGTCACGAGAGCTCCGGCGAGAGATCGGCGTGGAAGCGGTTGCCCGCCGTGGTCGGCTTCACGTAACCGGCGCGGATGACGAAATCGGAGAAATGCTCGCTGTCCGCCCGCTCGCGCGCGTAAGCGGAAAACAGCGGCTCCAATGCGGCGATGATGCCGTCGTGCGTGACGTCCCTCGCGTATAGCTTGTTCATTCGCGTGCCGTCGAAGGCGCCGCCGAGATACAGGTTGTAGGTGCCGGGGCCGCGCCCGACGAGGCCGATCTCCGCGAGGTAGGGCCGAGCGCAGCCGTTCGGGCAGCCGGTCATGCGGATGGTGATCTCGTCGGCGGCGAGGCCGTGCCGCTCCAGTATCTCCTCGAGCGTCGTCAGCAAATCCGGCATGTAGCGCTCGCTCTCGGCCAGCGCGAGGCCGCAGGTCGGCAGCGCGACGCAGGCCATCGCGCCGCGGCGCAATCCGCTGACCGGGCGATCGAGACCGTGCTGCGCCAGGAGTGCGCCGATCGCCGGCTTTTGTTCCAGCGTCACGCCGGAGATGATGAGGTTCTGGTTGGCGGTGAGCACGAAGTTTCCGCGATGCACGCTGGCGATCTCGTGCAACCCGCTCAGCAGCTGATGGCCCGGCATGTCGCGGACCCTGCCATTCTCGATGAACAGGACGTGGTGCCAAAGCCCGTCGTCGCCCTCGATCCATCCGTGCGGATCGGCGGATCGCTCGAAGCGGAAATCCCTCGGAGTTTGCAGCGGATAGCCAAGCTCGCGTTCGAGCTCCGCGCGGAACCAGTCGAGGCCGAATTCCTCGATGGTGTATTTCAGGCGGGCGTGCTTGCGGCTGGCGCGGTTGCCCCAGTCGCGCTGCACGATCACCGCCTTCTCCGCAACCTCGATCACCTGCTCCGGACGGCAGAAGCCGATGACGTCGCCGGTGCGGGGGAAGGTGTCGGGCTCGCCATGCGTCATGCCCATGCCGCCGCCGGCCACCACATCGTAGCCGACGATGCGGCCGTCCTCTTCGATGGCGATGAAGCCGAGATCGTGCGCGAACACGTCGACGTCGTTGAGCGGCGGGACGGCGATGGCGATCTTGAACTTGCGCGGCAGGTAGGCGCGACCGTAGATCGGCTCCGCCTCCTCCTCGTCTCCGGCGATCTTTTCGCCGTCCAGCCAGATCTCGTGATAGGCGCCGGTGCGCGGCCGCATATGCGCGCTGATGGCGCGCGCCAGCGCCGCCACCGTGCCATGCGCGGCCGGCCGGTACGGGATCGTGGCGGCGATGACGTTGCGGTTGACGTCACCGCAGGCAGCAACGGTATCGAGCAGTGCGGCGTTGATCGCCTGGATCGCCGGACGCAGGTTGCTCTTGATGATGCCGTGGAACTGGATGGTTTCGCGTGTCGTGAGCCGCAGCGTGCCGTTGCCCCGCTCTTGCGCGACCGCCTCCAATGCCAGCCATTGCGCGGGCGTCATCACGCCGCCGGGGATGCGCAGCCTTGCCATGAAGATGAAAGCTTTTTCCATGCGCTTCTTGCCGCGCTCGGCCCGCAGGTCGCGATCGTCCTGCTGGTAGATGCCGTGGAATTTGGTGAGCTGGGTGTCGTCCTCGGAGAGCGCGCCGGTCTCGGCCCGCGACAGGCCTTCTGTCAACGTGCCGCGCAGGAAGCGGCTCTCCTCCTTGATCGCCTCGTTGCGCGAGAGCGGACGGGCGGGATGCTTGGTCATGTCGGTTGCCCTCGCGCTCAGTAGACGTCGCGCAGGTAGCGGCCGGCGCGGCGCAATTCGCCGAGCCACACCTCCGCCGCCTCGGGGGCCATGCCGCCCTGCTCCGCCGCGATCCGCAGCAAGGTGGCGTGCACGTCCTTGGCCATCGCCTTGGCGTCGCCGCAGACGTAGAGCGCGGCGCCATCGCGCAGCCAGCCGAACAATTCGTCGCGCGCCTCCCACATCCGATGCTGCACGTAGATTTTCCCCCGCTGGTCGCGCGAGAACGCGACATCGAGCCGGCTCAGCACGCCGCGCTTCAGCAAGTCCTGCCATTCGAGCTGGTAGAGAAAATCGTGCGTGAAGTTGCGGCCGCCGAAGAACAGCCAGTTCTTGCCCTTGGCGCCGATCGCATCGCGCTCCTGCATGAAGCCGCGAAACGGCGCGACGCCGGTGCCCGGCCCGACCATGATGACCGGCCGGTCCGGGTCGGCCGGCAGGCGGAAATGCGGGTTTGGCTTTAGGTACAGCCGCAACGAACCACCCGCCTTGCGCCGCTCGATGACGTCCATCGAGGCGACGCCCTTGCGCTGTCGGCCGTGCGCGTCGTACTCGACGGCGGCGACCAGCAGATGCGCCTCGTCCGGCGTCGCCTTGCGGCTGGAGGCGACGGAGTAGAGGCGCGGCGGCAACGGGCGCAGCAGGCTGGTCAACTGCGCTTCGGTGAGCCGATGCGATGCCGCGTCCAGTAGGTCGATCACCTGCCGCCCCGCCATGAACGCCGCGAGAGCCGCCTCGTCATTCGCCAGCGCGCCGAGCGTCGCGTCCTGCGTCAGCGCGGCGTAGGCCGCGACCTGCGGGCGGGTGAGCGTGGTGATGTCGTAGCGTTCCCGCAACGCCGTATGCAGATCGTTGTCGCCGGCAAGCCCCGCGGCGTGCAACACCTGCTCGACCAAGGCGGGATCGTTCGATGGCACGACGCCGATCGCGTCACCCGGCTCATAGGCGAGCGCCGCACCGGCGACGGACAGTTCGAGGTGGACGGTGCGCGTGCTCGAACGGCTGCCGTTGAGGTTGACGTGCTCGGTGATCTCCGCGTCGAACGGTGCTTGCCGGCTCGGCGCCTCCGTGGCGGCGCGGGCGAAGTCCACATGGATGACGGCGGCGCCTTCGGGTTCCGGCGCGATCTCGTGCAACGCGCGGTCGAGCCAGGCGGCCGCATCGGCGTCGTAGTCGAGGTCGCATTCGATCCGGTCGGTCACCCGCCGACCGCCGAGGGCCGCCAGGCGCTCGTCGATCTGCCGGCCGGTCTGGCAGAAATTGACATAGGCGCGGTCGCCGAGTGCCAGCACCGCGAAGCGCGTCTTGTCGAAGCGCGGCGCGTCCTCGGCGAGCAGCGCGCGCATGAAATCGGTCGCGCGCTCGGGCGGGTCGCCTTCGCCCCAGGTGCTGGCGAGGATCAGCAAGTTCTCTGCCCGGGCGATCTCGGCCGGCGTGGTGTCGGCCATGTCCACCGTGCGCGCGGCAAAGCCCAGGCGGGACGCCGACTTGCGCGCGGCCCCCGCGAGCGCCTCGGCGTTGCCCGATTCGGTGGCGTACAGGATGGTCAGCCCTACCTTGCGCGCGGGCGCGGGGGCGGGCTGCGCGAGGTTGGCCGCCTGATGGCCGGCGAGGAACCCGCCGAGCCAGGCGCGCTGCTCGGCGGTCGCGTTGCCCATGATGCGGTTCAGCGCGGCGATCTGGTCGGCCGGGAACGGAGCGGTTTCCGGCAGCAGGGGCAGGCTTTGCATCAGGCTTCTCCTAGAGTGCGGCCACTTCGCGCTGAGTCACACGTTGGCGCGGGCGTCGTCGCGCGCGGCCACTTGGCGGCTCGCAATGACGGTCGTGTCGCGACCACGCGCTACGCGCTCGCCGGGGCACGGCGCGCGGCGGCGCGTTGGGTCATGGGGGTGGCGTCCTGCCAGCGGGCGAGCATCGCGCGCAGCGCCACCACCGGGCCGACGACGATCAGCATGGGGGGCCCGGGCGGCATGGTCTCCGCGACGGCCGCCGCGGTGCCGATGGTCGCGAGCCGCACAAGCTGGCGCGGCGTGCTGGCGTCGCTGACGAAGGCGACCGGCTCGTTCGGGGATCGGCCCGCCGCGATGAGCCGGCCGGCGATCGCCGCGATCTGGCGCAGCGCCATGTAGAGCACCAGCACGTCTCCGCCCCGAGCCAACGCCGCCCAGTCGGTGCCGTGCGGCAGATGCCCGCTTGCGTCGTGGCCGGTGACGAAGACGGCGCTGCGGCCCAGCGTGCGATGGGTCAGCGGGATGCCGGCGCTGGCCAGGCCGCCGATCCCCGCGCTGAGGCCCGGCACGATGCGGAATGGCACGGCGGCCGCCGCGAGCGCCAGCGCCTCCTCGCCGCCGCGACCGAACACCAGCGGATCGCCGCCCTTGAGCCGGACGACGCGCAGCCCTTGCCGGGCGAGCTGGATCAGGTGCTGGTTGATCCGCATCTGGCGCGGGCTCGGCCGGCCGGCGCGCTTGCCGACGCTCTCCAGCCGGCCGTGCTCCACCAGCGCCAGGATCTCCGGCGGCACCAGGGCGTCGTGCAGTACCACGTCCGCCGACGCGAGCGCGTGGACGGCGTGCAAGGTCAGCAGGCCGGGGTCGCCGGGGCCGGCGCCCACGAGCCAGACCGAGCCGGGCGCGAATGCCGGCGCGGTCAGGCGCGCGGCGGCCGATGCGAGGGCGCCATCCAGGGTCAACGCAGCCATCCCGCGTGCTCCACGGTCTCGTCCGTGAGGCGGACGATCTCGGGCATCGAGCGGCCTTCCGCTCGCCAGGCGCGGCGGCGCTCGCCCAGCGCCGCGAGCCGCGTCGCCCATTCCGGGCCGAACTGACCGGCGAGGCGGGCACGGATGCGCGCCGCCAGGCCGGGGCTGCGGCCATTGGTCGAGACCGTCAGGAGCAGGTCGCCGCGCCGCACCTCGGCGAGGTTGTGGAAGTCGCACAGCTCGCGGACGTCCTCGACATTCACCAGCAATCGCTGCGCCGACGCCCGCGCCCGCAGCGCCGCCGCCGCATCGGCCGGCAGCCCGGCGATCCACAGCGCGCGCAGCCCGGCTAGGTCCGCCTCGGTCGGCAGCCGGGCGCGGAGCGCACCGCCGCTCCGGTCGCGCGTCTCCTGATCGGGCCGGTCGCAGAACACCAGCGGATCGGCGCCCGCGTCGCGCAAGGCCAGCAGGCGCCGCAGCAACGGCGACCCGCGCCCGGCCACGGCGAGGGGCATCACCCCAGGGTCGATCGCCACGGCGATCATGCGGAGCGCGTGGGCGTGTTGTACGTGGTTATATCGTGTATGATCGTATCATGCTCCCCAGTGGCGCTATTGCGCGACGCAGGTAAACACGTTTTTATGGGGTGCGAAAGTCGGAATCACGAATGAGATCCCTTATCACAATCAGAGAACGTGCTTTCGGCCACGCCCGGTCAGGAGATCCGCCCATGCTCAGCGTCATCGAAGCGGAGGCTCCCCGCTCCGACGAGGAAGCCGCGGACGCCGACGCTTTCCGCGCCGAGCACGCGCCCGAGCTTTGGGCCGTGCATCCGTTCGAGATCGCCTGGATCGGGGTTGCATTGCTGATCGCCAAGCTTGTCGCCGGCTGAGAGGACCATGACAAACTCGCTCGCGGAGACCGCCGTCGCGCTGAACGGCGCGTTCCCTGACCTCGCCCCGACCGAGCGGCTCGCGCTGCTTCGCCGGCGCGTCCCTGGCCGCATCACCTTCAGCACGAGCTTCGGGGCGGAGGATCAGGCGATCACCCATCTGATCGCCGAAGCCGGCCTCGATGTCGCGCTCGTCACCTTGGATACCGGGCGGCTGTTCCCGGAGACCTACGAGGTGTGGGCCGAAACGGAGCGCCGCTACGGCCTGCGGATACGTGCCTTCTATCCCGACACCGCCGCGTTGGAGACGCTCGTCGCGGAGAGCGGCATCGCGGGCTTCTATGGCGGAGTGGCATCGCGAACGGCTTGTTGCGATGTGCGAAAGTCGGCGCCGCTGCAGCGGGCGCTGGCCGGCGCGAGCGCCTGGATCACCGGGCTGCGCGCGGACCAGTCGGAGCATCGGCGGGGGCTCGATTTCGTTGACTACGATCCGGCGCGAGGCCTCATCAAGGCGAACCCGTTGTTCGACCACACGAGGCAGGACGTGGCGGCATTCGTGACGGCGCACGACGTCCCGCTGAACCGGTTGCACGAGCGGGGCTTTCTCTCGATCGGTTGCGCGCCGTGCACCCGCGCGACGCGGCCCGGCGAGCCGGAGCGCGCCGGGCGCTGGTGGTGGGAGAACGACGACCGCCGCGAGTGCGGCTTGCATGTCGCGCCGGATGGCCGGCTGGTGCGCGCCGCGCCATGACGCCGCTGACCCATCTGCAGAGGCTCGAGGCCGAAAGCATCTACATCCCGCGCGAGGTGGTCGCCACCTCCGAGCGGCCGGTGATGCTGTATTCGATCGGCAAGGATTCGAGCGTGCTGCTGCACCTCGCGGTGAAGGCGTTTCATCCCGCGCGCATCCCGTTTCCGCTGCTGCATGTCGACACGACCTGGAAGTTTCGCGAAATGATCGAATTCCGCGACCGTCGCACGGCGGAGCTTGGCTGCGAGCTGATCGTGCACGTCAACGAGGAGGGCGTGCGCGCCGGGATCAACCCGTTCGATTCGGGGTCGCGCCTGCACACCGACGTGATGAAGACCGCGGCGCTGCGTCAGGCGCTCGACAAGCACGGATTCGACGCGGCGATTGGCGGCGCGCGGCGTGACGAGGAGAAGTCCCGCGCCAAGGAGCGCGTGTTCTCGCTGCGCTCCGCCGAGCATCGCTGGGACCCGCGCAACCAGCGGCCGGAGCCGTGGCGCCGCTACAACACCCGCAAGCGCCCCGGCGAGAGCTTTCGCGTGTTTCCGCTCTCCGATTGGACCGAGTTCGATGTGTGGGACTACATCGAGCTGGAAAACATCCCCGTCGTGCCGCTGTATTTCGCGGCGCCGCGACAAGTGGTGCGGCGCGATGGCGCGTGGATCATGCGCGATGACGAGCGGATGCGGCTGCGCCCCGGCGAGACCCCGGAAACCCGCATGGTGCGCTTCCGCACGCTCGGCTGCTATCCGCTGACCGGAGCGATCGAAAGCGAGGCCGCGACGCTCGCCGAGGTCATCGCCGAGATGCGCGCGTCGCGCACCTCCGAGCGCGAGGGCCGCATCATCGACCAGGACGGCGCCAGCTCGATGGAACAGAAGAAGCAGGAGGGATATTTCTGATGGCGCTCGACGCCGCGATGGCCGAACAGGCGCCGCTCGCGACCCACGAAACCCCCTCCCCGACACGACCGCGATCGCTGCTGCGCTTCCTCACCTGCGGATCGGTCGATGACGGCAAGTCCACCTTGATCGGCCGGCTGCTGTATGATTCCGCCGCCATTCCGACCGATCAGCTGGCCGCCCTGGCGCGCGACTCGCGTCGCTTCGGCACGGTTTCGGACGGCCTCGATTTCGCGCTGCTGCTGGACGGGCTGGCCGCCGAGCGGGAGCAGGGCATCACCATCGACGTCGCCTACCGCTACTTTTCCACCAGCCGTCGCGCCTTCATCGTGGCCGACACACCGGGGCACGAGCAATACACCCGCAACATGGCGACCGGCGCGTCCACCGCCGATCTCGCGGTGATCCTGGTGGATGCGCGCAAGGGCATCCTGGCCCAGACCCGCCGCCACTCCTTCATCGCCGCGATGCTGCGCGTCCGGCACGTCGTGCTCGCGGTCAACAAGATGGATCTGGTGGGCTTCGACGCGGCGCGGTTCGACGCCATCGTCGCCGCGTACCAGAGCCTCGCGACGACGCTCGATTTCGCCTCGGTGGTCGCCGTGCCGCTCTGCGCGCGAGAGGGCGACAATATCGCGCGGCGGTCCGGCCGGATGCCGTGGTACGAAGGCCCCACGCTGCTGCACCATCTGGAGACGGTGGAGGCGGAGCCGCCGGGCGTGTCCTCGGTGTCGTTCCGAATGCCCGTGCAGTGGGTCAATCGCCCGGATCACCATTTCCGCGGCTTCGCCGGGACCATCGCGAGCGGCGAGGTCCGTCGCGACGACGCCGTCGCAGTGCTGCCGGGGCGGACGCGCAGCCGGATCGCGCGCATCGTCACCGCCAACGGCGACATCGACCAGGCGATCGCCGGCCAGGCCGTGACGTTGACCCTTGCCGACGAGCTGGACGTGGCGCGTGGCGACGTGATGGTCGCGGCGAGCGACGACATCGTGCCGCAACGCCGGTTCGCCGCCCGGCTGCTGTGCATGACGGAGGACGGGCTGCGTCCGGGCGCCGAGTATCTGCTGCAGCTCGGAACCGCGACCGCCGGCGCGCGCGTCGAGACGCTGCGCCATGCCGTCGACATCGACAGCTTCGCGCCGCGTCCCTCCGCCGGCCTGTCGGTCAACGAGATCGGGCTGGCCGACCTCAAGCTGGACAGGGCGATCGTCGCGACGCGCTACGCCGAGGACCGCGAGCTCGGCGGCTTCATCCTGATCGACCGCATGACGAACCAGACCGCCGCGATCGGCTTCGTGCAGGACGTGTTCGACCCCGCGCCGAGTGGCGGGTCGCCACCGCGTCGCGCGCAGGACCGGCACTGGCGCAGCCTGGCCAAGGCCGCGACCTGGCGCGCCACCGGCTCGCTCGACACGTTCCTCATCAGCTGGTGGCTCACCGGCCAGCCCTCGCTGGCCGGCGGCATCGCAGGCGTCGAGATCTTCACCAAGATCAGCTTGTTCTACCTGCACGAGCGCGCGTGGGGCTGGGTGCCCTGGGGTCGCCGGGCACGACCGGCCGCGGCCGACTAGGCGCTGATCGCTTCGCGCCGGGAACATGCTTCGCGGGTGTCGTCGCGAGCCGGCGAAGTTGTCATCGCGAGCGCAGCGCGGCAATCCATCGTGTCCGAAGGCGGGAGGCTGCCCGTGTGTGGGCGCGATGGATCGCCGCGCTGCGCTCGCGATGACGAAGTTCTTGCCATTGTTATTCACTAACGCTATACC
>DATIMU010000134.1:0-3609 GCA_035475015.1 Acetobacteraceae bacterium | reverse complement strand
TCACCGGCGGCAAGCGGCACGCGCTCGGCGGCAATTTCTTCCAGCCGACCATCCTCGCCGACGTCTCGGAAAAATCCGACATCTGGCACGAGGAGACGTTCGGCCCGGTGGCGCCGCTGTTCCGCTTCAAGACCGAGGAGGAGGCGGTGCGGATGGCGAACGACACCGAGTTCGGCCTCGCCTCGTATTTCTATTCGCGCGACATCGGCCGGATCATCCGCGTGGCGGAGGCGCTGGAATACGGCATCGTCGGGGCCAACGAGGGGATCATTTCCACCGAAGTGGCGCCGTTCGGCGGCATGAAGATGTCCGGGCTTGGCCGTGAAGGCTCCAAGTATGGGATCGAGGATTATCTCGAGATCAAGTATCTGACTTTGGGCGGTATCGGGACTTAAGCGTTACCCCTCACCCCGGCCCTCTCCCGCAAGGGGAGAGGGAGAAGCATAGCCCCCTCCCCTTGCGGGAGGGGGTTGGGGGAGGGGTCGGGTGCGCAGGGGAGCGGAATGAAACACGAGTTCGACCTGTTCGTGATCGGCGGCGGCTCCGCCGGGGTGCGGTGCGCGCGCATTGCCGCGGGCCACGGCGCGCGCGTCGCGATCGCCGAGGAGCGATTCTGGGGCGGCACCTGCGTCAACGTGGGCTGCGTGCCGAAGAAGCTGCTGGTGCAGGCCGGCGAGTACGGCGCTTGGGCCGACGACGCGGCGGGGTTCGGCTGGCAGATAAAGAAGGGGCCGCATGACTGGGCCAAGCTGATCGCCGCCAAGGACCGCGAGATCGGCCGGCTCAACGGGATCTACCGGCGGCTGCTCGACAACGCGGGTGCGACGGTGTTCGAGGCGCGCGCCACCTTCGTCGACCAACACACATTGGATGTGGCGGGCAAGCGCGTGACGGCGGAGCGGATCGTCATTGCCACCGGCGGTCATCCGGTGCGCCTCGACATTCCCGGCGCCGAGCTCGGCATCATCTCGGACGATGCGTTCTATCTGGAGACCATGCCGAAGCGGGTCGCGATCATCGGCGGCGGCTACATCGCGGTCGAGTTCGCCGGCATCTTCGCCGCCCTCGGCGCGCATGTGGACCTCGTCTACCGCCAGCCGCTGCCGTTGCGCGGCTTCGACCAGGATCTGCGCGAGGGGCTGGCCGAGGCGTTGAAGGCGAACGGCATCGCGCAGCATCCTGGCTGCCAACCGCACCGCATCGACGCGCACGGCACCGCGCGACGCATCACGATGGCGAACGGTCACACGCTGGACACCGATCTCGTGTTCTTCGCCACCGGCCGCAAGCCGCACACCGAGGGCCTCGGCCTGCAGCGCGCCGGCGTCGCGACCAACCCGGTGGGCGCGGTGATCGTGGATGCGCAGTTGCGCACCAACGCGCCGCATATCTACGCGATGGGCGACGTGACCGACCGGCTCAACCTGACGCCGGTCGCGACCGCCGAGGGCCACGCGCTGGCGGACTCGCTGTTCGGCCGCAATCCGCGGCACATCTCGCTCGACAACGTGCCGACCGCGGTGTTCTCGACCCCACCCATCGCGACCTGCGGGCTGACCGAGGAGGTTGCCGCGATATCCGGGCCGGTGGACGTGTTCGTCACGCATTTCACGCCGATGCGTCACACCATGAGCGGGCGCAATAGGCGGACCATGATGAAGCTGGTGGTGGACCAGAAGACCCAGGTGGTGCTCGGCGCCCATATGCTCGGCGAGGACGCGCCGGAGATCATGCAGGGCCTCGCCATCGCGATGATCTGCGGCGCCACCAAGGCGGATTTCGACCGCACCATCGGCATACACCCGACGGCGGCGGAGGAATACGTCACCATGCGCACACGCAGCCGCGTCGCAGGCGCGGCGAAGGCGGCGGAATGACCGAGGGAGCCATCATGCGTGACCGATGGGACACGTCGGAGCCGATCCGCTATCCCGATCCCGACATCAAGCTGCTCGATCCGCGCTTCGAGCGGCTGATGCTCGGCCACGCGGCGATCGAGCGGATTGCGGCGGGTTGCCGCTTTACCGAGGGGCCGGTGTGGTTCGGCGATCTTCGCCAGCTGGTGTTCAGCGACATTCCGAACGATCGGCTGATGCGCTGGGACGAGGAGACCGGCCATGTCGGGCTGTTCCGCAAGCCCGCCGGCCATCCCGACGGCAACACGCGCGACCGGCAGGGGCGGCTGATCACCGCCGAGCTCGGCACGCGGCGGCTGACCCGCACCGAGCTCGACGGGCAGGTGACGGTGCTCGCCGACCATTTCGAGGGCACGCGGCTCACCGGGGCCAATGACGTCGTGGTCAAGTCCGACGGCTCGATCTGGTTCAGCGACAACGGCGCCGGCATCCGGGGCAACTATCTCGGCGACAAGGCGCCGCAGGAGCTGCCGTTCCGGGTCTATCGCATCGACGGCGCCACCGGCGAGATGACCGTGGCGGTCGGCGACATGGAGCGGCCGAACGGGCTCGCCTTCTCGCCCGACGAGACCAAGCTCTACGTCGTCGATACCCCATCCGGCCGCAAGACCACGCATGTCTACGACGTGGCCGAGGACGGCAGGACGGTGCGCGATGGACGAGTGTTCTTCGATGGCACGCCGGGCTTTGCCGACGGCATCCGCTGCGACACCGAGGGCAATGTCTGGTGCGGCTTCTCGGGCGGCGAGGGACAGGATGGCGTCGCCGTGTTCGCGCCGGACGGCACGCTGATCGGGCGCATCCTGCTGCCGGAGCGCTGCGCCAATCTGTGCTTTGGCGGGCTGAAGCGGAACCGGCTGTTCATGACGGCCAGCCAGTCGGTCTATGCTCTCTATGTCGAGGCTCAGGGGGTCGCGGGCGGGTAGGCCGCCAAACGGGCAAGGCAGACGCGCCGCCCGCGCGAGCACTGGCGAGTAGCATTCGCCGGCATTTCGGTGGATAAGCGCCGGTTGAGGGCCAGGCGGCCCCGTCGCCCAAAGAATGGGTGGGCGACCTAGGAGGACGGTGAATGAGTGGCAATCTGCGGAACGACAATCGGGGCACGCGCGGCTGGACGCCGGAGTCGTGGCGCTCGTTTCCGATCCGCCAGCTGCCAGACTATCCCGACGCCGCCAAGCTTGGCGCGGTCGAGGCGAAACTCGGAAAATATCCGCCGCTGGTGTTCGCCGGCGAGGCGCGGCGGCTGAAATCGGCGCTGGCCCTGGCCTCGGAGGGCAAGGCCTTCGTGCTGCAGGGCGGGGACTGCGCCGAGAGCTTCGGCGACTTCACCGCCAACGTGATCCGCGACACCTTCCGGGTGCTGCTGCAGATGGCGGTGGTGCTGACCTTTGGCGCCTCGGTGCCGGTGGTGAAGATGGGTCGCATGGCCGGCCAGTTCGCCAAGCCGCGCAGCTCCGACACCGAGACGATCGGCGGCGAGACGTTGCCGAGCTATCGCGGCGACATCATCAACGCGCCCGAGTTCACCGAGGACGCGCGGGTGGCGAACCCGGAGCGCATGGAGTTCGCCTATTTCCAGTCGGCCGGCACGCTGAACCTGCTGCGCGCGTTCGCCGGCGGTGGCTATGCCGATCTGCACGAGGTGCATCGCTGGAACCTGGAGTTCGCCGCCCGCTCGCCGCTGGCCGCGCGC
>DATIMU010000133.1:0-2496 GCA_035475015.1 Acetobacteraceae bacterium | reverse complement strand
GGCCGCCGGCAGCCTCGCCTTCCTGCACAACGGCGCCTGGACCAAGCGTTTTCAAGTCGGCTGGGCGGCGACCAACGGCCTGACCGCCGCGACGCTGGCTCGCGAGGGCTTCAAGGGAGCGTCCGAGCCGCTGGAGGGCCGCCACGGCTTCATGCAGGGCTACGCGCCGAACCCCACGCCCGAGCGCGCCGTCGAGGAACTCGGGCGGGTGTTCGAGCTGATGAATACCGCCGTGAAGCCCTATCCCTCGTGCCGCTATGGGCACGCCAGCATCGACGCGGCATTGGCGATCCGCGCCGAGCTCAGGCTCAAGGCGGAAGAGATCGAGAGTGTCACCTTGGGACTGCCCAAGGCCGGGATGATGCTGATCGGCGAGCCGGCCGAGAAGAAGGCCAACCCGCTGAACGTGGTGGACGGCCAGTTCAGCGGTCCGTTCGTGGTGGCCGCCGGCCTCGCCACTGGGGCGATGGGCTGGGACAGCTACCGGCTGCTGAATGACAACGCGGTGCGCGCGCTGCTGCCGAAGATCCGCTCGGAGTTCGATCCCGAGATCGAGGTCGAGTTCCCCGCCAACATGTCGGGCAAGGTGACGATCCGCGCGCGCGGCGCCGACCATGTGCGCAAGGTGGTGGTGCCGAAGGGCGAGCCGGCGAATTTCCTCACCGAAGCCGAATTGCGCGCCAAGTTCGCCGGCCTCGCCGACGCGGTGCTCGGCGCCGAGCGGAGTGCCGCCCTGGCCGACGCGGTGCTCGCGATCGACACGACGCAGGACGTCTCCTCGCTGGTGCGTCTCGCCGCCCCCCTGATGCCGGCCCGCCTCGCCGGCGAATAAGCAGCCCGCCGGCCTGCCGGAAAAAAGGAGATCCCCTTGCCCCGTTTGTCGTCCCAGGCGCTGTACGCGTTCTCCCATCTCGTCGCCCGCCGCATGGGCAGCGAGGAGGCGGAGGCGCACGAGGTCGCCGACCACCTGATGCGCGCCAATCTCGCTGGGCATGACAGCCACGGTATCGGGATGCTTCCCGCCTATGTCCGGCTGCTGAAGGCGGCGCTGCTGGTGCCGAACCAGACGCCCGAGACAGTGGTGGATTTCGGCGCGCTGCTGGTGCTCGATGCGCGCCGCGGCTATGGCCAGCGCATGGCGGGCGAGGCGGTGCGCCGGGCGATCGCGCGCGCCCGCGAGACCGGCGCCTGCGTGCTCGGCCTGCGCAACAGCGCCCATATCGGCCGCGTCGGCACCTATGGCGAGATGGCGGTCGCGGCGGGGATGTCGTTCACCGCCTACGTCAACGTCGCCGATCACCACTACGCGCAGGCGCCCCATGGCTGCCGCGACGCGCGGCTCGGCACCAACCCGTTCGTCACCGCCCTGCCCGGCCCCGAGGGCCCGGTGCTGCTCGACATGGCGACCACGGCGGTGGCCGGCGGCAAGGTGCGCGTCGCCTACAACATGGGCAAGAAGCTGCCCGACGGCATCCTGATTGATGACGAGGGCCAGCCGACCAACGACCCGGCGGTCTACATCCGCGATCACGCCGGCGCGCTGCTGTCGTTCGGCGGCCACAAGGGATCGGGGCTCGCGGTGCTGTGCGAGATGATGTCCACCGCGCTCACCGGCGGCCAGCGCGCCGAGGAGCCGGCCAAGGAGGGCATCCTCAACAGCATGTTGGCCATCGTGATCGACCTCGGCCGCATTCGCGGCGAGCCGGAGGTGCGCGCGGCGGTCGCCTCGTCGGCGGCGCACATCAAGGCGTCCCGCCCGGCCCCGGGTCACGACACGATCCTGCTGCCCGGCGACCCCGAGCGCCGCGCCGCTGCCAAGCGCGGCGCCGGGGGCGTGGAGATCGACGAGACGAGCTGGCGCGACATCACCGAGGCGGCACGAGCGGTCGGCGCGACCGATGCGGAGATCGCCGCCGCGATCGGCTAGGGTTCCGCCGCGAGGATGGGTGGCCGAGCGGTTTAAGGCAGCGGTCTTGAAAACCGCCAGGGGTGCAAGCCCCTCGTGGGTTCGAATCCCACCCCATCCGCCAATCGGCACCCGCCGACCCGTCAGGCAGCGCCGGCCGACGACGAAAATTGTTTCAGGCGCAGGCGGCGCTCGCGTCGAAGCTCACCCGCTGCCGCCGATCCCATCGGTGTTGTCAGGCCGGTTCTGTCCGTGGTCGTATCGCATCATGTGGCAGGGATTTTCTATGTCTTCGGTGTCTGTGCTCGCTGCTGCCTGCCTGTGCTGGATCGCCCTCTCGAGTCTGGCGCATTCGACGGACGTGCCGACATCATCGGCCGATGCGTCATCGGGTGCCAATGAAACCAACTCGGCAAACAACCCGCTGACGCCGAAGATCACGGTCAATCTCCAGGACTATTTTCTCCCCGACCTGAACCGGACCGGCGGCCAGGTCGGCGAACCAGTTCCTCCTGCGTGGGCTGATTCCCTCGGATGCGTTCGGCATCCCGCAGCTTATCCGCTTCACGCTGCCGGTCGCGACCAATCCG
>DATIMU010000132.1:0-2469 GCA_035475015.1 Acetobacteraceae bacterium | reverse complement strand
ATGACCGCAACGGAGCGCACGCAGGTCGGGATCGTCGGGGCGGGGCCGGCGGGATTGCTGCTGGCCCATCTGCTGGATCGGCAGGGCATCGCCTCTGTCGTGCTGGAGGCGCGGACGCGGGATTACGTGGAGAACCGCATCCGCGCCGGGGTGCTGGAGCAGGGCACGGCGGATTTGCTGACAGAATCCGGCGTCGGCGAGCGGATGGCGCGGGTCGGGCTGCCGCATGAGGGCGTCATCCTGCGCTTCGGCGGACAGGATCATCGGATCGATTTTCGTGGTCTCACCGGCCGCGCGGTGATGGTCTACAGCCAGCACTTGGTGGTGCGCGACCTGATCGGCGCCCGGCTCGCGGCCGGCCGGCGCATCGTGTTCGAGGCCGAGCGGGTGAGCGTGCACGATTTCGATACGGACCGCCCGCGCATCCGCTATCAGGAGAACGGCGCCGAGCGCGTGCTCGAATGCGACTTCATCGCCGGGTGCGACGGGTTCCACGGCGTCTGCCGCCCGTCGATCCCGCCGGGCGTGCTGACCGAGTTCGAGCGGGTCTATCCGTTCGGCTGGCTCGGCATCCTGGCCGACGCCCCGCCCTCCTCGCACGAGCTGATCTACGCCAACCACGAGCGGGGATTTTCCCTGCTGTCGATGCGCTCGCCCACGGTGAGCCGGCTCTATTTGCAATGCGCGCCGGACGAGGACATCGAAGCGTGGTCGGACGCGCGGATCTGGGCCGAGCTGCAAACCCGGCTGGCCGGCCCCGGCTTCACCTTGCGGGAGGGAAAAATCACCCAGAAGGGTGTGACGCCGATGCGCAGCTTCGTGGTCGAGCCGATGCAGTGCGGCCGGCTTTTTCTCCTCGGTGACGCGGCGCATATCGTGCCGCCGACCGGCGCCAAGGGGCTCAACCTGGCGGCCGGCGACGTCGCGGTGCTGAACCGGGCGCTCGGCGCCTGGTACGGTGCCGGGGACGAGAGCGGGCTCGCCGCCTATTCCGCGACGTGCCTGCGGCGGGTCTGGAAGGTGCAGCGCTTCTCCTGGTGGATGACCTCGATGCTGCACCGCTTCGACACCCAGAGCCCGTTCGAGCGGCGGGTGCAGCTCGCGGAGCTCGACTACGTGGCGTCCTCGATTGCGGCCTCGACGGCGCTGGCGGAGAACTATGTCGGGCTGCCGTTCTTCTGAGGAGGTTACGCCGGCAGCGCGCCGTGCTGGCGCAGGAAGCCGAGGAGCGGCAGCAAGGGCAGGCCGAGGATGGAGAAATAGTCACCCTCGATCTGGTCGAACAGCTGAGCGCCCATGCCCTCCAGCCGGTAGGCGCCGACAGACGCGGTCAGCGCGTCGCCCTCCGCCGCGAGATAGGCATTAAGGAAATCGTCGGAAAATTCCCGCATCGTGAGGCTCGGCCGGGCAACGTGGTGCCAGATGCGCGCAGCGCCTCGGTGGCACAGGACGGCCGTGACTAATTCGTGCGTCCGGCCGCGCAGGGCGAGCAACTGGGCTCGGGCGGCGTCCCGTGTCGGCGGCTTGTCGAGCCATTCCTCTCCGCACACCAGCAATTGGTCGGCCGCGATCACCAGGGCGTCGGGCGCGCGGCGGGCGATGCGGGCGGCCTTCAGCTCGGCGAGCAGGAGGGCGGCGTCCTCCGGGCTCGCCCCGTCGGCGCGGGCGGCCGCCTTGATCTCCGCCTCGTCGATGTGCGCGGGTTGCGCCTCCACGGCGAGGCCGGCGCCGCGCAGCAGGGCGAGACGCGCCGCCGAGGCGCTGGCGAGGATCAGGCGGGGCGGGTCGGAGTGTGGCATCGGGGCGCTCTCATGCAGGAATGTCACAGTTGGGAGGCCGCGCGGGGCTCGCCATATCCGGCTCGGACCCTTATCGTCCTGACCCGGCATGATGACCGATCTGCCCAACCTGTTGACCTTGTCGCGCATCGCGGCGATCCCGTTGATCGTGGCTCTCGTCGCGGTGCGCCATCCCGCGGCCGACCTCGCCGCCTGCGTGGTGTTCAGCGTCGCGGCGATCACTGATTATTTCGACGGGCGGATCGCCCGGGGGCGGCGGCAGACCTCCGATCTCGGGCGGATGCTGGACCCGATCGCCGACAAGCTGCTGGTCGGCGCCACGCTGATGATGCTGGCCGGCATGGGCCGGCTGCCCGGGTTCAGCCTCTACCCGGCCGTCGTGATCCTGCTGCGCGAGATCCTGGTGAGCGGGCTGCGCGAGTACCTGGCCGGCATCCGCATCGGCCTGCCGGTGACGAAGCTGGCGAAATGGAAGACCGGCTTTCAGATGGGCGCACTGGGCACCCTGCTGGCGGGCGACTCCTCCGCCGTGATGCTGCATATCGGGTTTCTGCCGGTCTCCCTGATCGGCGAGGCCATGCTGTGCGTGGCAGCGGTGCTGACCCTGACCACCGGCTGGGACTATCTCACCGCCGGGCTGCGCCACGCGAGCGGCGCGCCGGCGACGGGC
>DATIMU010000131.1:0-13974 GCA_035475015.1 Acetobacteraceae bacterium | reverse complement strand
CGCTGGCGCCGTGGCCGGAGTAGTCGAAGCGCAGCATCGCCTGGCCGCGCTCGGCGCAGAACGCCGCCAGCATGGTCGCCTTGTCGCCGGTCATGTCGCTCTTGAAGCCGGGCAGGAAGATCACCGTCGGGGCGCGCCCCTCGATGCGCGCCCAGGCCAGTTCGATGCCGTCGCCACGGTCCAGCCTGCCGGTGGTCGCCATGCGCCGCTCCTTGTGCCCCAGGAAACCGGTGGTATAGCGCGGCGCATGGTGGTGCTGCAGGTGTTGCCTTCCCTCGTCACCGGCGGCGTCGAGCGCGGCACCGTCGAGATGGCGCGCGCCGTCACCGAGGCTGGCGGCACCGCCCTGGTGGCGAGCGCCGGCGGCCGGCTGGTCGGCGCCATCCGTCACGCGGGCGGCCGGCATTTCACCCTGCCGCTGGCCACCAAGGACCCGTTGAACGTCCTGTGGAACGCCCGCCGGCTCGCCACGCTGATCCGCGCCGAAGGGGTCGAGATCGTCCATGCCCGCTCCAGGGCGCCCGCATGGTCCGCCTATTTCGCGGCGCGGCGCGCGGGCGCGCATTTCCTGACGACCTATCACGGCGCGTACAGCGAGGGGTTTCCCGGCAAGCGCCGCTACAACGAAGTGATGGCCAAGGGCGAGCGCGTCATCGCCATCAGCCGGCACATCGCGGCACTGATCGAGGCGCGTCACGGGGTCGATCCGGCGCGCATCCGGGTGATCCCGCGCGGCGTCGATCCGGCGGTGTTCGACCCCGACGCGGTATCCGGCGAGCGGATCGCGCGGCTCGCCGATGCCTGGCGGCTGCCCGACGGGATGGCGGTCGTGGTGCTGCCCGGGCGGCTGTCGCGCTGGAAGGGCCACGAGGTGCTGCTCGACGCCGTGGCGCGCATGGAGCGGCGGGATGTGTGCTGTGTGCTGGTCGGCTCCGAAGGGCGCGGCGGCTACGCGGCGGGGCTGGTCCGTCGGGCCGAGCGGCTGGGCCTGGCGGACCGTCTGCGCATCCCCGGCGAGTGCGACGACATGCCGGCGGCCTTGCTGCTGGCCGATGCCGTGGTGCACGCCTCGACCGCGCCCGAGGCGTTCGGCCGGGTGGTGATCGAGGCGCAGGCGATGGGCCGCCCGGTGATCGCCTCCGACCTCGGCGGCCCGGTCGAGACCGTTGAGCACGGCGTCACCGGCTGGCGCGTGCCGCCCGGCGAGCCCGCGGTGCTGGCGGAGGCGCTCGATCACGCGCTGGCCCTGCCGACCGAGGAGCGTGCGTCGCTTGGCGGGCAGGCGCGGCAGGCGGTGCTGGCGCGCTACACCACGCGGGCGATGCAGGACGCCACGCTCGCGGTCTATCGGGAGCTCTTGGCGTGAGGCGCATCCTGGTCATCCGGCTCGGCGCGCTGGGCGATTTCGTGCAGTCCTTCGCCCCGTTCGCGGCGATCCGGGCGCATCATCCCGATGCGGAGATCACGCTGCTGACGACGCGACCGTTCGCCGAGCTCGCCGGGCGCGCGCCGTGGTTCGATGCGGTGCTGGTCGACCACCGGCCGGCGTGGTGGAACGCGGCGGGGCTGCTTCGCCTGTCGCGGATGCTGCGCGGCTTCGACTTCGTCTACGACCTGCAGACCTCGGCCCGGTCCTCACGCTATTTCCGCCTGGCCGGCCGGCCGCGATGGTCCGGCATCGCGCCAGGCTGCTCCCACCCGCACGCCAACGCCCGCCGCGACGCCATGCACACCAGGGAGCGCCAGCGCGAGCAACTGGAGATGGCCGGGATCACCCGGTTTCCCGCCGCCGAGCTGGGATGGCTGGCGGGCGCACCCTCGGGCGCGCTGCCGGACCGGGCCGTCCTGCTGGTGCCGGGGGCGGCGCCGCACCGCCCGCGCAAGCGGTGGCCCGCCGAGCGGTTCGGCGCGCTCGCGGCGCGGCTCGCGGGCAGCGGCTACGCGCCGGTGGTCATCGGCACGCGGAGCGAGGCGCCGCTGGCGGCGACGATCCGCGCCGCGTGCCCCGGCGCGCTCGACCTCACCGGGCGAACCGGGCTCGCCGATCTCGCCGGCCTCGCGGCGGGGGCCAGCCTCGCGGTCGGCAACGACACCGGCCCGATGCATCTCGCCGCCGCGATCGGCTGCCCCTGCCTCGTGCTGTTCTCCGCCGACAGCGATCCCGCCCTGACGGCGCCACGCGGGCCGGACGGATCGTGGGCGAGGCTGCTCCGCGTTGACGATTTGGCAACCCTGAGCGTGGACAGGGTTGCAGCTTCGCTTCCCTGACCCCATAGACCACCGCCCGAACTCCTTTTTCCGCGCCGGAGCCTGCGCCATGCCCGCCATTACCCTGCCCGACCAGTCCGTCCGCCGTTTCGACGGGCCGTTGACGGGCACCGCGCTGGCGGCCGAGATCGGACCCGGCCTCGCCCGCGCCGCGCTGGCGATGAAGCTCGACGGCAAGCTGGTCGATCTCGCGACCCCGATCGAGCACGACGCCTCGGTGGTGTTCGTCACCCGCCGCGACCCCGACGCGCTGGAGCTGATCCGCCACGATGCGGCGCATGTGCTGGCCGAGGCGGTGCAGGACCTCTATCCCGGCACCCAGGTCACGATCGGGCCGGCGATCGAGAACGGCTTCTACTACGATTTCGCCCGCAACGAGCCGTTCACCCCCGAGGATTTTCCCGCGATCGAGGCCAAGATGCGCGAGATCGTCGGGCGCGGGGAGAAATTCCAGCGCGAGGTGATCGACCGCGATGAGGCGATCGGCTTCTTCCAGGCGAAGGGCGAGAAGTACAAGGCCCAGCTCATCGAGGATCTGCCGGCGAGCGAGACCATCACGCTGTACCGCCAGGGCGAGTGGGTCGATCTGTGCCGTGGCCCGCATATGCGCAGCACCGCCGACATCGGCCAGGCGTTCAAGCTGATGAAGGTCGCCGGCGCCTACTGGCGGGGCGATCATCGCAACGCGATGCTCTCGCGCATCTACGGCACCGCGTGGCGCGACCAGAAGGAGCTCGACGCCCACCTTCACATGCTGGAGGAGGCGGAGCGGCGCGACCACCGCCGCATCGGCAAGGAGATGGACCTGTTCCATCTCCAGGAGGAGGCGACCGGCAGCGTCTTCTGGCATCCCAAGGGTTGGAAGCTGTACCTGACCGCCGAGGCCTACATGCGCCGCCGGCTGGATGCGGCCGGATACCAGGAGGTGCGCACCCCGCAGCTGGTCGATCGCTCGCTCTGGGAAAAATCCGGCCATTGGGAAAACTATCGCGAGCACATGTTCATCGCCCGCGTCGAGGACGAGGACAAGCACCTCGCGCTGAAGCCGATGAGCTGCCCGTGCCATGTGCTGATCTTCCGCCAGGGCATCCGCTCGTATCGCGAGCTGCCGCTGCGCATGGCGGAGTTCGGCTCCTGCCACCGCTACGAGCCGTCGGGCGCGCTTCACGGCATCATGCGGGTGCGTCAGTTCACCCAGGACGACGCGCATATCTTCTGCACCGACGAGCAGATCGCGCCCGAGACGGCGAAGTTCGTGGCGCTGCTCTCGTCGATCTACCAGGATTTCGGCTTCGACAGCTTCCGCGTGAAGTTCAGCGACCGCCCGACGCCACGGGCGGGCAACGAGGCGGACTGGGACCGGGCGGAGGCGGCGCTGCGGGACGCCTGCCGGCTGGCCAACGTCGAATACGAGCTGAACCCCGGCGAGGGCGCCTTCTACGGGCCGAAGCTCGAATTCGTGCTGCGTGACGCCATCGGGCGGGAGTGGCAGTGCGGCACCTTGCAGGTCGACTACGTGCTGCCCGAGCGGCTCGACGCGGAATATGTCGGCGAGGATGGGGCGCGGCACCGCCCGGTGATGCTGCATCGGGCCGTCCTGGGCAGCTTCGAGCGGTTTCTCGGCATCCTGATCGAGCAATACGCCGGCCGCTTCCCGCTATGGCTGGCGCCGGTGCAGGTCGTGGTCGCCACGATCGTCTCCGACGCGGACGAGTACGCCGAGCAAGTGGCGGGCGCGTTGCGGGCGGCCGGGCTGGAGGTGCGGCTCGATCTCTCCAACCAGAAGATCAACGCCAAGGTGCGCGAGCACAGCCTGGCGCATGTGCCGGTGCTGGCCGTGGTGGGCCGCAAGGAGGCGGAGAACGGCACGGTGGCGCTCCGCCGGCTGGGCGGGGAGGCGCAGGAGTTGCTGGCGCTCGACGATGCGGTGGCCCGCCTTGCGGCGGAGGCGGTGCCTCCCGATCTCAGATAAGGTGGATTCTGCGCCAGCCGCGCGGGGCATGATCGGTTCGGCTTGATCGAAACCGGGCTGGACGGCACACTCCGCCCGCGTTGCGTTTCGTTCCGGCGCGTTTCGTTCCGACCGATGGACTTTCAACAGGACTGACAAGCCGATGCTGACAACCCCTATGCTGATAACAACGACAGGAGATCGACCATAGCAAGAGGACCCATGCAGGCGGCGCCCACCCGCGACGGGCCGCGTGTGAATGAGGAGATTAGGGTCGCGCAAGTGCGACTGATCGACCAGGACGGCGAGATGCAGGGCGTGATGACCGCCCGCGACGCGCTGCTCCGCGCCTATTCGGTGGGCCTCGACCTGCTCGAGATCAGCCCGAACGCCGACCCCCCGGTGGTCAAGATCCTCGATTTCGGCAAGTTCAAGTACGAGCAGCAAAAAAAGAAGAACGAGGCCAAGAAGAAGCAGAAGGTCATCGAGATCAAGGAGATCAAGGTCCGTCCGAACATCGACGAGAATGACTATCAGGTGAAGATGCGCGCCATGAAGTCGTTCATCGAGGAGGGCGACAAGGTCAAGGTGACGCTGCGGTTCCGTGGCCGCGAGATGGCCCATCAGGAGATCGGCATCCGGGTTCTCGAGCGCATTCGCAGCGAGATGGACCCGGTGACCAAGGTGGAACAGATGCCGCGGATGGAGAACCGGCAGATGGTCATGGTGCTGTCGCCGCGTTAGCCCGCTGGTAGCAGCGCGATCGGCTTCCCTGGGCCTCCGTCTCGTTCTGGAGCCCGTCTCGTTCTGGAGAACGTATCAAAGTCTCGACACGCTGCCTAAGGTTCTGCTATCTATAGTTGATTCCGAGCGCCGTTCCTTAGTCCGGGACGGATCGCTCGGCCGGCCAGCATCGCGCTGAGAGAGATTGCCCAGGACCATCATGCCCCCTCGCGCGCGAGTTCTGCATATCTTCAAGATCTACCGGCCGAGGTTTACCGGAGAGGGCGTGTTCCTGGAGCGCCATTCTCCCTTCATGCAGATCCTGGCGCCCGAGGTGGAGCACGACCTGCTCGTCACCACCACGCCGGAGCCGACTGAGCCGCAGCCGGTATGCTCCGCGTTGAGCCGCATCCAGTATCTGACCAAGCGGCCGGTGGGCAATCTGCGCCGCGAATGGCTGCTGGTGTGGTGGTTCATCCGCAACCTGCACCGCTATCACACCGTGCATGTGCGGGTGCACGCCGACTGGTACTTCCTCACCTACATCCTGTGCAAGCTCGCGGGCCGCCGGCTGGTGCTGTCGGCCACCCTGCAAGACAGCGTGCCGGTGCATGTCGCGAGCTATCGCGCCGTGCTCCGTCCGCTGGCCCGGCGGCTGTTCCGCATGTTCGACGCCTATGTCTCGATCAGCCCGAAGCTGCAGGCGGAAACCTCGTCGGTCGTGCCGCCGGAACGATGCCATCTGGTGCCGTGCGGGATCACCTTCCCGCCGCTCGGCCACAGCCGCAGGCGCGAGACCAGGGACCGGCTCGGCATCCCGGACGATGCGCTGGTCCTGATCTTCGTCGGCGGGCTGTGCGAGCGGAAGGACCCGATGCTGCAAGTCCGGGTGTTCCCCGACCTGCTGCGGCATCGGCCCGATCTCTATCTGCTGCTCGTCGGTCCGGAACTCGAGCCCGACTACGTCAGCGCCATGCGGGACTTCATCCAGGCTGAAGGCCTCGATCAGCGGATCATCTTCGTCGGCGAGGTGCCCGACCCGTACCCGTATTTCGAGGCGGCGGACATCATGACCTTCGCGTCGCACCTCGAAGGGTTCGGGACCGTGGTTCCGGAAGCCATGATCAACGGCCTGCCGGTGGTGGCCCGGCTGCTACCCGGCGTCAATGATGACTTCGTCAAGGACGGCGAGACCGGATACCTCTTCAGCCGCGACACCGAATTCCCCGGGCTCGTGCTCAAGCTGGCGAACGACGCGGACCTCCGGCTCAGGCTTGGCCAGGCCGGGCGCGACCTGGTGCGGCGGTCGTTCGACATGCGGCAGGTCGCGCGCAGCTATCTGGAGATCTATGGCTTCAGCGGGATCGGCGAGCCGCCGTCCGCCGCGCCCTCGGCGGAGGCCGCCTGGGAGGAAGTCATTCCGATCAAGGCCGGCTGCTCGATCATCAGCCCGCGCTTCCACGCGCCGGCCCGTTTCGCGCCCGGCTCGCGGCCGATGCTGGTGACCATCATCGACGCCGAGGAGGCGTTCGATTGGGGGCTGCCCTTCTCTCGCTCGGCGATCGACGTCACCTCGATGGGCCATCAGGGGCCGGCGCATCGCATCTTCGAGCGTTACGGGATAGTGCCGCTGTATGCCGTGGACTATCCGGTCACGACGCAGGAGGCCGGCGCGGCGCCGCTGCGCGAATTGCTGCAGGACCGGCTCTGCGACATCGGCACGCAGCTACATCCCTGGGTCACGCCGCCCTACCTCGAAGACGTGACGGCGCGGAATTCCTATCCCGGCAGCCTGCCGCTCACGCTCGAATTCGAGAAGATCCGGCTGATGACGGAAGCCATCGAGGATGCCTTCGGCGTGCGTCCGCAAATCTACCGGGCCGGCCGCTACGGCGCCGGGCCGCGCACCGGCGACATCCTCAAGCATCTCGGCTATCTCGTGGACAGCAGCGTGATGCCGGTGTGGAGCTTCGCGGGGCAGGAAGGGCCGGACTACACCATGCTGCCTGCCAAGCCCTACTGGATCGATCCCGAGCAGACGGTGCTCGAGATGCCGGGCTCCGCCGCGATCGTCGGCCACCTGTCCGACCTCCGGGGCAATCTGCGCCACGCCGTCTTCAGCGGATTCGGGGAGCGGATCGGCATTCCGTCGGTGATGGCCCGCCTGCGCTGCCTCGAGCGGATCAAGCTGACGCCCGAGGCCATCACGATCCCCGAGGCGAAACGCCTGGTCCGCCACATGCTGGCGCATGACCACAAGGTGTTCGTCCTGACCTATCACACGCCATCGCTGGTCCCGGGCAATACGCCGTACGTGCGCACGCAAGAGGATTTGCGGCGATTCCTGGCGTGGCTGGACGAGTTCTTCGACTTCTTCACGCGCGAGGTCGGCGGCTCATGCGTCGGTTGGCGGGACGTGCGCGCCGCCCTCGTCGGCAAGCCCGGGCTGGCCGTCTCGACGTCGCTGGAGACCGTGGCGATGTGAGGCGGAACGCCGCCGGGCCTACCCTGCCTTCTCGATATAGTATTTCTGGTAACCATCGCGCTCGATGAGGACGGGCCGCTCCGGGCGGTCCGACAGGAATTCATCGATCGCCTTGTTGCAGCCGGGCCATGGCGGGTCGTTGTACTCGTCGAACAGGATGATACCGCCCGCTGTCATGCGCGGATAGAAATGCTCGAGGCATTGGCGGTACGATCCGTAGATGTCGCAATCGAGATGGACGAAGCTGTAGCGCGTCTCCGGCGCCCGCGGCAGGGTCTGCTCGAAGTAGCCCTTGAGCAGCGTGATCTGCCGGTCGAGCCCGAGTGCCGCGATCCGCGAGGCGACATAGCCGAGCGAGGTCTGGTTGAATCCGCCCTCGCGCTTCTGCAGGTCCGCCGCGCCGCCCAATTCCAGGTCCACGCGGATCGTGTCGTCGAATCCCTCGAACGAATCGAACCCGAAGACCTGCTTGCCGAGCCGCGCGGCGCGCACCTGCAGCGCGATCGGGATCAGCGTCGAGCCGCGGAACACGCCGCACTCGGCGATCGCGCCCGGGATGCCGGCGGTCCGCTCCAGCAACGCGAGGATCACGTTGATGTTGGCGCCACCTTCCGGGCTGGACACCGGTTGCCGGCGGACATTGGCGGGAACCTTGATCTCGAATGCGTCGCCGCACCACGCCGGCCAGCGAGCGGGCGAGATGGATTGCATCGCGCGACCAAGCACGCGATAGCGGAGCGACCGAAGCCGGGAATTGAGCGACGACAAGGGCGACCTCTGTCTCTGCGGGCGGAAGGGAGCGACGCGATCCTGTTCAGTCGACCACGTCCTGTCGCTTCAGCGGATCGCCCAGCATCGAACGATAAAGATATTTGAGCGGGCGCTTGATGCCGAGGCTCTCCGCCAATGAACGAATGAAAGGCACGATCACGTAATTCATCTCGATGCCAAGCCGGTAATCGATCGTGCCCAGCGGATTGCGCAGCAGATAGCGCCACAGGAAGGCGCGGTACTGCGCCCTGGTATAGACCTTGGCGTTGCCGCCGATCTTGGCGACCAACGGGGTGAAGCGGGGATAGAGGGTCGTGTTGACCAGCCGGACCTTCATGAAATTGCCGATCAGCAGGTCGTCGAGATAGCCATACTCGACGGTGGTCATCAGCGACTGTTTCGGCACGATGAAGGCGACGCCGCGCCGCTTGGCCTCGGGTCGCGTGTCCGGCCGGTTGATGTCGAACCGGCGCGTCTCGCCGCCGACAGTGAATTCCACGAAATCGACGTGCCGCCGCGCCATCTCGAAGCGGCGGACGAACGCCTCGACCTGCCCCCACTCCGCGTCGGAGAGCCGCGCGGCCCAATCGTCCTCGCCGGTCTGCCCGGTGATCTGCGCCGCATCCGATTGCTGAAGCGGATGGTTCCGCACGTAACTCCCGGTCGCGAGATCCACCGTGACGAACGGCTCCACGAGACGCACCTTGGGACGCGACCAGTGGCTTTGCATGTCGGCCCACCCGATGCGGTACGGGTTGGCCCAGATGGAATCGCCTCGCACGTAGATGTGCTGCGACGAGGAGCAGCAGAAGCTGCCGACGCCCACCCGCTCGGCGGTGCGCGCGACGCCCCAGATCGCGCCCCGCTTGCGCTCCTCCGGCGGCCCGACGAGGGAGCGGCCGTTCTCGTCGACGAAGTTGAACATGTCGGCGTCGACCGAGCAGAGCGCCAGCAGGTAGGTCTTGTCCCGGGGATGCTTTCGCACCAGCCGCCGCAGGAAACCTAGCTCGCCGCACAACGGCGAATCGTTCATGTTGATGACGAGAGCGTCACCCGCCTCGATCACCAAGATCGCGTCCTGGTTCATGTTGTCCATGCACAGCACACGGACCGTGTCGGAGATACGGAACCACTTGCGGTATGGCAGGACCGTGACGTCGAACCCGAGATCCTTCAGATGGCTGGCGATTTCGGCATTGTAGTGATCGGGCACCAGGATCTTCTTGCCCCGCGGCAACAGGGCGAGCGATTCGTCATGCAGATGATCGGGATGCCCGTGCGAAATCCAGATATAATCAGCCGCCTGGAAGCGCCCGATCTGCTCCTCGGTGAGCGGATGGTCGAGCGCCCAACTGCCGAAATAGCAGGTGCCGGTCAGCCAGGGGTCAGTCGCAAGGACTGGACGTTCACCGTCGAATACCATCACGGACGCATTGCCGAGCGTCTCGAAGCGGTGGCCCATCTGTATGCCTAATGTTTCGGGGTCCCGACTATTATATCGGATGCAACGTGAGGTCGCAAGGAACACGCGCCCGCACAAGCGGTCGTGAATACAGCGTGACGAAGTTGGGCGGCCGATCGCTCAGTCGGCGACGAACCGCCCCGCTCGGGCGAGCACCCGCTCGGCTTCGGCCACGATGCTGGTCAGCACCTCGGCGGCCGGGCGGACGGATTTAATCATGCCGAGGCCCTGGCCGGCGAAACCCGGGATGATGTCGGCCCGCCCGGCCCGCAGCGCCGCGGCCGTCACCGGCTGGGCGATCATCCCCTGATAGGGCATCGGCAGCGGCTCGACCCCCGCCTCGGTGTAGGCGTCGGCCCATTTGTTGCGCACCATGCGGGCGGGCTTGCCGGTGAGCGAGCGCGAGACGACGGTGCTCTGGTCGTTGCCCTCGACCAGCGCCTGCTTCTGGAAGTCGCGCAATCCCGCCTCGACCGTCGCCAGGAAGGCGGTGCCGATCCAGGCGCCCTCGGCGCCCAGCATCATCGCCGCCGCCACCCCGCGCCCGTCCGAGATGCCGCCGGCGCCGATCACCGGCACCCGTCCGGCCACCGCGTCGACCACTTGCGGGATCAGCGCCATCGTGCCGATCGGCGAGTTGTGGCCGCCGCCGTCATGGCCTTGGGCGACGATCATGTCGACGCCCGTCTTGACCACGTTGAGCGCGTGCCGCTTGGCGCCGACCACGCACAAAACCTTGGTGCCGTTGGCCTTCAGCCGGTCCATCCACTGCTCGGGACTGCCGAGGCCGGCGGCGTAGAGCGCCACCCGCTCCTCGATCACCACCTCCATCTGCGCCTCGAAGAACTCCTTGGTGAGCAGCGCCGGGCCGTCTAGATCGGCCGGGTCGCGGCCGCCGATCTGCAGGATTTCGGCGTCGGTCAGCTCCGGCAGGTCCTCCCGCTCGCGGAACTGCTTGGCGAACTGGCGGTGCTGCGGCAGCAGGTCGCGCGGCGAGATGCCGGTGTTGTCGGCCTTCGGGCCGCGACGAACGGAGGCCGGCAGCAGCGTGTCCACGCCGAACGGCTTGTCGGTCAGCTCGCGGGTGCGGCGTATCCAGGCGCGCAGCTGGTTCGGCCCGCAGGAGGCGGCGCCGAGGATGCCCATGCCGCCGGCGTTGGACACCGCCGCCGCCAGTTCCGGCGTGCTGGCGCGGCCCATGCCGGCCAGCAGGATCGGATAGCGGATGCCGAGCATCTCGCAGATGCGGCTGTGCAGGGCCATGGGGCGTTTCCTTCGCATCGGGTCGATCGCGTGAGCCAAGCCTTGCATTCCCGCGCGGAAATGGGAACCGTCCGACCTCGCCCGATCATCTGGAGAGCCCGCATGTATATCGCGATGAACCGCTTCAAGGTGGCCCCCGGCTCCGAGAAGGATTTCGAGACCGTCTGGACCTCGCGCGACACCTTCCTGCACGGCGTACCAGGCTTCGTCGAATTTCATCTCCTGCGCGGGCCGGAGCGCGAGGACCATGTGCTGTACTCGTCGCACACCATCTGGCGGAGCTACGCCGATTTCGAGGCCTGGACCAAGTCGGACGCATTCCGTGCGGCGCATCGCGGCGCCGGGCAGAACAAGCCGCTCTATCTCGGCCACCCCGAGTTCGAGGGCTTCGAGGTGCTCCAGACGGTGAAGGCGAAACCCTGACGGGTCAGGCTGCGCTGCGGTCCACCAGCTCGATGCTGACGTTCTGCGGTCCGCGCAGGAACGCGATCCGCACGCCGGGGCGCACGGTGGTCGGCTCTATGGTGAACTCGGCGCCCTTGGCCTTCAGCTCGGCGACCGCCGCGTCGATCCCGCTGACGGCGAGGCCGAGATGTTCGAGGCCGAGATACGGGCTGCTCGGCGCCGGCGCGGCCTGGCCGTCGCGGACCGGGGCGATGAACAGGGAAAGGCCGCCGAGGTTGAGGTCGACGCGGGCCGAGCCGTCCGCCTGGGTGGAGCGGATCACCTCGGCGCCGAACATCTTTTCGTAGTATTGCGCGGTGCTCTCGGGGTCGGGGCTGCGCAGATGCACATGATCGTGTTTGAACTGGGCCATCTCTTCCCTCCCACTGCTGACATCGGACAGGTTCCGGGTTCGGCGGGGGGAATGCAAGCGGGCTTGCCGAGGCGGACGTCACGCGACAGGCTGGCGGCATGAACAAGCCCGCCAACGGCTTCGGGATGCGGCTGCGCTGGTGGCGCGAGCGGCGTGCCCTGTCGCAGCTCGATCTGGCGCTGGAGGCCGACACCTCGCAGCGCCATCTGAGCTTTCTCGAATCCGGCCGGGCGGCGCCCAGCCGGGAGATGGTGCTGCGCCTCGGCGCGACACTCGGCCTGCCGCTGCGCCAGCAGAACGCGCTGTTGCTCGCCGCCGGCTTCGCCCCGGCCTGGCGCGAGACGCCGCTGGAGGCACCGCAACTGGCGCTGGTGCAGTCGGCACTCGACCACATGCTGCAGCACCACGAGCCGTATCCCGCGCTGGTGGTCGATCGGAGCTGGAACCTGCTGCGCGCCAATCGCGGTGCGGCCGCGCTGACCGCGTTTCTGAGCGCCCCCGTGCCGCCGCCGGAGGGGCCGGTCAACCTCGCCGACGCCCTGCTTTCGCCGCAGGGCTGGCGGCCGTTGATCGAAAACTGGCAGGAGGTGGCGCTGTACTTCCTGCGCGACGTGCAGGCCGACGCCTTCGCCGATCCCTCGGCCGAGACCGAGACGCTGCTTGCCCGCCTGCTTGCCTATCCCGACGTTCCCGGCCTCTCGCGGGCGCCGTTGATCGAGGAAGCGCCGCTCCCCGTGCTGCCGGTGCATTTCCGCAAGGACGGCACCTCGATCCGCCTGTTCACCACGATCGCGACGCTCGGGACACCGCAGGACGTCACGCTGCAAGGCATCCGCATCGAGACGCTGTTTCCCGCCGACGAGCCGACCAGCGCGCTGCTGCGGAGCTGGGGTGGCTAGCGATAGGAGAGCACGTCCGGCGGCAACCCCATCGCGGAGATCGTCGCGGGGTTGAGCTGGCCGTTCGGCTGCAGGCCGCGACCTTGCTGGAACCGCTCGATCGCCGCCTGGGTGCTCTGGCCCCACACGCCGTCCACCGCGCCGGTGTAGAAGTTGAGGGCGCGCAGGCGCGTCTGGATGGCGCGGATGGATTGCGGCCGGAGTGTCTCGCCCGGCGGTGGCGGGGCGAGCGACGCCGGCTGGGCGGTCGCGAGAAGCGATCCCGGGTCGATGCCGAGCGTCGCCGCGGTCGCCTGGTTCATCTGGCCGGTGACTTGCAATTGATGCGTCTGCTGGAAGTGCTGCAGCGCAGTCTCGCTGTCCGCGCCCCAGATGCCGTCCACGTTGCCGGAATAGGCGCCCGCCTGGCGCAGCCGGTCTTGTACCGCCTGCACCGATTGCTGGCCGAGAGGTTGGACGTAGGACAACGGCGGCGCGGTTTGCGCGGAGGCGGCCGACGCAAGTGCCGCACTGGCAAACGCGACAGCGACGGTTGGGAGGATGGCGGCGGTTTTCATCGCGGACGTCCCTCATGCCCCTTGACTTGAACGCCCGGGCTGGCTGGGAGGTTTTGTCGCCCGCATCCGGTTGCGGCGCTATTCCGGGGCGTGGACAATGGCCCGAGACGCGGAGGACAGGATGGATGCGCTGACCCGGCTGAACGACACAGTGCTGCCGTTCGCCAAGCTTCTCGGCATCAATTTCACCGAGGCGGCGCCCGAGCGGGTGCGGGCGACGATGATGGTGCGGGAGGACCTGTGTACCCGTCCGGCCGTGCTGCATGGCGGGGCGATCATGGCCTTCGCCGACACGCTCGGCGCGGCCGGCACGATCCTCAATCTGCCGGAGGGCGCGGGCACCACGACGATCGAGAGCAAGACCAACTTCATGGCCCCAGCACCCGCCGGCGCGGCGGTGACGGGCGAGGCGACGCCGCTGCATCGGGGCCGGCGCACGCAGGTCTGGCAGACCCGGATCACCACGGCGCAAGGCAAGCTGGTGGCGCTAGTGACGCAGACGCAGTTGGTGATCCAGCCCTGATTAGCTGGGCTTCTCCGAGGTTTCCTCGACGAAGCTGACGAGCAATTGGCCCTCGTCGACCGTCTCGCCGGCGCGGCAGGCCACGCTGTCGATCGTGCGGTCCGCCTGGGCGGCGAGGCGGAACACGGTCTTCATCGCCTCCAGGATCACCAGCACGTCGCCGCGCTTCACCTGCTGGCCGGGCTCGGCGAGGATTTCCGTCACCTGGCCGGGGATCGGCGCCACGAGCCGTCCGCCCGCGCCCGATTCTTCTTC
>DATIMU010000130.1:0-3183 GCA_035475015.1 Acetobacteraceae bacterium | reverse complement strand
GCGCTCGGCGGCATCGGCGCCATCGCGATCTCGCACCCGCACTACTATGCCTCGATGGTAGAATGGAGCCAGGCGTTCGGCGCGCCGATCTTGCTTCACGCGGCCGATCGCCAATGGGTGATGCGCCCCGATCCGGCGATCGAATTCTGGGACGGCGAAACCAAAGAGGTCGCGCCGGGGCTGACGCTGATCCGCTGCGGCGGCCATTTCGAGGGCGGCACCGTGCTGCATTGGGCAGCCGGTGCCGCCGGGCGCAGCGCGCTGCTCTCGGGCGACATCGTGCAGGTCGGGCCGGACAAGAGGGTCAGCTTCATGCGCAGCTACCCCGATTACATCCCGCTCGACGGCGGCTCGGTGCGGCACATCGCCGACATGCTGGAGGGCTGGCCGTTCGATCCGATCTACGGCGCGTGGTTCGATCGCGTCATCCCGGCCGGCGGCAAGGAGGCGCTGGCCTACTCGGTGCGGCGCTACCTCGCCGCGATCAGCGGCCCGCCAGCACGATCACCATGACGCCGGCCACCACCAGCAGCAGCCCGGCGACATCGGTGCGCCGCAGCGTCTCTTTGAGGTAGAACCGGCTGAACAACAGAGTGAACACGACCTCGACCTGACCGATGGCGCGCACCAGCGCCACCGGGGCGAGGGCGAAGGCGGTGAACCAGCAGGCCGAGCCGCAGGCCGACAGCGTGCCGGCCCAGCAGGAGGTGCGCCAGGTGGTGAACGCCTTGCGCAGCTCCCGCGGCTCCCGCCAGGCGAGCCAACTGCCCTGCATCATCGTCTGCAGCGTGTTGGTGACGAACAACACGAAAATCGCGCGCAGCACGATGCTCGGGCCTTCGAGCGACTGGTTGGCGAGCTTGATCGCGACGCCGGTCGCCGCGAACATCAATCCAGCACCCAGCCCGCAGAGCGCGGCTGGCTGCAAGGTGGCCGCCGCCATCTCGCGCAGCCGCAAGCCCCGGCCGCCGAGCGACAGCGTCAGGACCCCGCCGAGCCCGACCAGGATGCCGAGCCACGCCAGCGGCCGCAGCACCTCGTCGAGAACGATCCAGGCTATGATCGCGGTCTGCGCGGTCTCGGTCTTGGAATAGGCGGTGCCGACGGCGAAATTGCGGAAGCCGAATGCCATGATGAGCAGGTTGGTCCCGACGATCTGGAACAGCCCGCCCAACGCGCAGAGCAGGACGAAGTGGACATTGGGCGCTGGCATCGGCAGCCGGGTCGCCGCCATGCAAAGCAGCAGCAGCACCAGCGCGGTGGGGGCGCCGTAGAGAAAGCGGACGAACCCGGCGCCGTTGATCGAGAGCAGGTTGCGCAGCTTCTGCTGCAGCGCGGTTCGCCACGTCTGGAACAGCGCGGCGCACAGAGTGACGGGGATCCAGAGTTCCATCCTGCTCGTCCAACCCCATGCGCGTTGCGGCGCAGCGTAAGATGCCGGGATGCGTCGTCAACCCGGGTTGTCCGTCGGATACGGGCGAGGCACGCTATTCCGAGTGTCCGAGGAGACTGGCCTTGCCGCAACCCGACTTCGATCGCAGGCGTTCCGTTCTCCGAGAGGAGACCCACTATGCGCTCGATCTTCCTTCTGGCGGCTCTTGCCCTGCCCTTCGCGGCCTCGGCGCAGACCACCACGCCGTCGCGGCCGCCGATCTCCAACCCGGCCGCCGGGCCGGGCACCACACCCGCGCCGGTGCCCTCGGTGACGCCCGGGACGCCGCAGACCGGCGCGCCGAGCATCCCGCCGGAGCGGATCGCCCCCTCGCTCGGCGGCACGGCGGGGTCGTCCGACAGCTCGCTGCCGAGTTCATCGCCACTCAGCGGCGCGCCGCCCAGCGTCAACTCGGGCACCGGCCGGATGGCGCCGCACGGCGACAGCCCGACGCAGCTGCCGCCCAACCAGTCGCGCTAGTCGTCGCGGCCTTCGCGGGGTTTCTCGCGATGGCCGGCGCCGGCGCGGCGCAGGCCCAGCCGGCGCCGAGCCCGACGATCCTGCATCTGTCCGAGACCGCGACGGTGCCGAGCCATCCCGACGAGCTCGCCGCGACGATCCGCGCCGAGGTCGTGGCGCCCACGCCGGCCGATGCCCAGCAGCGGGTGAACAAGATGGTGGCCGACGCTCTGGCGCGCGCCCATCAGGTGCCTGGCGTGACGGTGTCCACTGGCAACTATTCGGTCTGGCGGGTCGGCCCGACGCCGCAGGATCACACCGAGCGGTGGCAGGCGGGACAGACGATCGCCCTGCATGGCCGCGACGGCACGCCGCTGCTCAAGCTGGTCGGCGAGTTGCAGCAGAAAGGGCTCGCGCTGAACCAGCTCGGCTGGCGGCTGTCCGAGGAGGCGACCCGCGCCGCGCGCCAGCAGGCGCTCGCCGAGGCGCTGAAGGCGCTGCGCGGGCGGGCCGACGCCGCGGCGGACCTGATCGGGCTGCAATTCGACCAGTTCAAGGAAGTCCGGCTCGACACGCCGCGCCCGCCGCCGATGCCCCGGATGATGATGGCCGCCCCCGCCCAGGCCAAGGATTTCGCGCCGCCGAGCGCCGAGGCGGAGGACATCACGGTGAACGCCACCGCCGAGGCGGACGTGCTGCTGAAGCCGCGATAGTGGATTCGCGGGCCGTCCTTAGTTGCCTTCCCGTCATGGCCGGCGGAGGCCGGCCATCCACGCCTTATGCGGACGACCCCGCAAGGCGTGGATACCCGCGACAAGCGCGGGCATGACGGGGAATTTGAGTGGGAGCCGCCCCGATCAGCCGGGCTCCACGCGATAGCGGAAGTCGCAATGCGAGGCGCCGCCCATCAGGGTCTGCGTGCGCTCCAGTTTGAGCTTGGGGTCATAGCCCTCGCAGAACGCGCCGTCGCGGTTGCAGGACAGCACCGCGCCGAGCTCGGCAAGGCCCATCTCGCGGTACATCTCCGCGTAGCGGCAGCGCGTCACGTTGAAGTGGAATTCCGCCGGCGTGGACTTCACCACCTCGATCGAGAGCGCGCCCTCCGCCGTCCAGAGCGGCTGGATGGCTCGGAAGCTGTCGAGATCGGGCTTGCCGCCCGGCGCCTCGCGCGCCATCGCGGCGGCGCCGGCCTTCGCCATCTTGACCACCGCCGCGGAAAGGATGCGCCGCGCCGCCGCGTCGCCGAGCACCGCCCGCATCTCCTCGTAGACCCCCTTGGCGAACTCCGCCTC
>DATIMU010000129.1:0-13903 GCA_035475015.1 Acetobacteraceae bacterium | reverse complement strand
TTCCCGCCGAGCAGTCTGGCACGATAGGATCGGCTTCGCACCCCAGGGTGCGAGCACAGCGGGAGGAGCGGCGATGGTGCGGGTCGTCGGGATCGATCATCTGGTCATCCGGGTCAGCGACTATGAGAAATCCAAGGAGTTCTACGGCCGGCTGTTCGCGTTCCTCGGCTTCGAGGTGTCGGACGAGTACGAGGACATGATCGGCTGGACCAACGGCAAGACGCGGTTCTGGATCGGGCGGGCCGACGCCGAGGGCAAGAAGCACAAATATCGCGCCGGGGATGTCGGGTTTCACCACTACGCATTCGAGCTGCGCAGCCGCAAGGATGTGGACGCTCTGCAAGCGTTCCTGGAATCGCAAGGCGTCGCCATCGTCGATCCGGCCGGCGAGTACTATGACGACTACTACGCCGTGTTCTTCCTCGATCCCGACGGCCTCAAGCTCGAAGGCATGAAATACGGCGAACTCTCGCGCAAATCCGCCGGCAAGAGATCGGCCTGATGTCCGGCGGGCTCGACCATGCTTGTCATCGCGAGCCGGCGCAGCAGGCGCGGCGATCCATCGCGCCAGCACATGGGCGGCCACCTGGATTGCCGCGTCGCTGCGCTCCTCGCAATGACTTGCCCGGTATCGCGCGGCCAGAAGCTCCGCTAGGCGCCGCGGCAAGCTGCCGCTAGCATCATCCCCTGAACCAACAACGCAACAGGGGAAACACCATGCCCGATCCGGAAATCGTCAAGCTGCGCGAGCTGATCGCGGCGCGCCCGAAGCCGACCGAGCTCACCGAACGCCGTACCTCGTTCGACGCCAACGCCAAGACCTTCCCGCTGGAATCCGACATCAAGGTCGAGCAGGTCAGCGCCAACGGCGTGCCCGCCGAATGGACCACGGCACCGGGCTCGGACGCCAAGCACGTGATCCTCTACGTGCACGGCGGCGGCTACGTGTTCGGCTCGATCCTCAGCCACCGGCATGTCGTCGCCGCGATCGGCCGCGCCGCCGGCTGCCGCACCCTCGCCCTCGACTATCGCCTCGCCCCCGAGCATCCCTTCCCCGCGCCGGTCGAGGACACCGTCGCCGCGTATCGCTACCTGCTGGCGAACGGCATCGAGCCGCGTCACATCGCTATCGCGGGCGACAGCGCCGGCGGTGGACTTGTGGTGGCCGCGCTGGTGGCGATCCGTGACGCCGGGCTGAACCAGCCGGCCTGCGGCTGGGCGATCTCGCCCTGGGTGGACATGGAAGCGCTCGGCGAGAGTTTCGTCACTCAGGCCGCCGTCGACCCGACGGTGAGCAAGGAAACCATTCTCGACATCGCCAAGACCTACCTCAATGGCGCCGATCCGCGCTCACCGCTCGCCGCCCCAATCCATGCGAATTTGCGCGGCATCGCGCCGCTGCTGATCCAGGTGGGCGCGGCCGAGACCTTGCTCGATGATTCCACCAAGCTCGCCAGCCGCGCGGGTGCTGCCGACGTGCCGGTGCGCCTCGAAGTGTGGCCCGAGATGATCCATGTCTGGCATCTCTTCCACCCGATGCTGGGCGCCGGCCGCCGCGCCATCGCCGAGGGCGGCAGCTACGTCAAGGCAGCGATGGGCAACGCCTGAAACTTCAGGACCGCGCGGTGATGGTCGGGGCGGCGATGCTCTCGATCATCACGTTGACGCAGGCCGGCTTGCCGCTCGCGATCGACCGCTCGATCGCGCCCGGCAGGTCGGCCGCGCTTTCCACCAGTTCGCCGTGCCCGCCGAGGGCCGCGACCACCAGGTCGTAGCGCGCCGGGGTCAGCTCGCAGCCATGCGCGCGCGCTTCGCCGTATTCGCGCAGCTGGATGTTGTACTCTGCGTTCCAGCGCGCATCGGTGCCGACCACCGCGACGAACGGCAGTTGCCGGCGCACCGCGGTCTCGAACTCCGCCATGTGAAAGCCGAACGTGCCGTCGCCGAGCATGGCGAACACCGGCGCCTTGGCGTCGAGCTTCCTAGCCGCGAGCGCGAAGGGCAGCGAGGCACCGATCGAGCCCCCCACGCCGTTGATGAGGCGGCGCGACGAGCGGATGAGGCTCTGGCCCCATTGCGCGAACTCGCCGCCGTCGCAGATCAGAATGGTGTCGGGGTCGCGCTCCACATAGGGTTTCAACGCGCGACACACCTCGATCGGATGCAGCTTGCGCGGTGTCGCGGAGGCGAGCGTCGACCATGACCCGGGCCGGTCGTTCATCCGGCCACGCGCTTCGTCGAGCCACGACGCGCTCGAAATATCGCGGCCTGACGCACGGCGGATCAGTGCCTCGCCGGCCGGTCGCGTGTCCGCGACGCAGCCGAACGCGAGCAACCCGCCCTTCTCCCGCGCGGCGCGCTCGAGCAGCATCGCCTCGGGGTCAATCACCACCCAGCGGCACGCCGCATCGACCACCGGCGGCACGCCGAACTTCAGCGTGAAATCGAGTGGCTTGCCGAGCAGCACGATGAGGTCGGCCTGCCTCGTCAGCGCGCGGAACGCACCGAGTGTGGCGTCATTGACGCCGCGCGGGCTCTCCATGATGCAGGTCGGCACCCGCGTCGCCGCCTCGATGCGCGCCAGCAGATCGCGCCCCGAGCGGTTGGCGAGTTGCGGCCCGGCGATCAGCAGCGGCCGCTGCGCCGAGGCGATGACGGCGAGCACCGCATCCGCCGCGGGATCGCCGAGTTCCACCGCGTCGGCGGAGAACGCGGATTGCTCCGGCCACACCACGGCGTTGTGCTCGACGCTCGCATCGAGCAGATCGGACGGCAGGCTGAGATGCACCGGGCCCGGGCGGCCGGAGCGGGCGATCCTGAACGCCTTCGCGACATCGACGCCCAGCGTCTCGGCGTTCGTCGCGGTCCATGATGCCTTGGAAACCGGCGCCGCCATCTCGGCCTGGCGCAACTCCTGAAAGCCGCCGCGCCCGATCTCCCACGTCGCGGTGTGGCCGGAGAGCAGGACCAGCGGCGATTCCTGTCCCGATGCCGTCATCAGCGCGGCGGCGGCATTTGCGTGGCCCGGGCCGCCCGTCACCATCGCGACACCGGGCTCTCCGGTCAGCCGCCCCCACGCATCCGCCATGTGCACGGCGGCGGCCTCCTGGCGCACATGCACGAGATCGAGCGCGCTGCCGAACGCCGCGTCGAAGATCGACATGATGTGGTTGCCCGACAGCGTGAACACGGCGCGGCAGCCGGCGCGTTCGAGCGTGCGTACAACGATGTCGGCACCACGGACGGATTTGCTCATGCACGGATCTCCTCGCGCGCAGGCTGGCACGCGCGCAGCGATCCGAACAGAGGGGGACTATTTCGCCAGCACGTAGCTCCCCGGCGCGTCCTGCAGCGGCGGATGCGCGTTGGAGCCCACCGATGGCGGCGGGCGTTGCTTGCCGGAGCGCTTGGCGAGCCATGCGCCCCAATCCGTCCACCAGCTCCCGTCATGTCGAGCGGCCCCGGCGCGCCATTCGTCGGCCGTCGCCGCGCGCGTGTCATTCGTCCAGAAAATGCCCTTGCCGCCCGGCGGATTGATGATGCCGGCGATGTGGCCGGACGACGCCAGCACGTAGCGCACCTTGCCGCCGGCGAGCTGCGTGATGCGCCACGCGGCGTCCCACGGCACGATGTGGTCCTTCTCCGCGCCGACCGCGTAGGCGTCCAGCGCGATGCGCCCGAGGTCGATCGCCTCGCCCTTCAGATGCACCTTGCCGGGCACGATGAGGTTGTTCTCGACATAGGTGTTGCGCAGGTACCAGCTGTGCGCCGCGCGCGCCATGCGGGTGCCATCGCTGTTCCAGTAGAGCAGGTCGAACGCCGGCGGCTTATTGCCCATGAGATAGTTGTTGACGACGTTGCTCCAGATCAGGTCGTTGCTGCGCAGCAGGTTGAACATGTTGGACATCTCGCGGCTGTCGAGATAGCCGCGCTCCATCATCTGCTGCTCGATGAAATCGACGGTCGGCTCGCCGAGGAACACCGCCGTGTCGCCCACCTTGGTGAAATCCTGCAACGACACCATGAAGGTCGCCGAGGCGAACCGCTCGTCGCCGCGCGCCGCCAGCCAGGCGAGCGCCATCGCGAGCAGGGTGCCGCCGATGCAGTAGCCCATGACGTTGAGCCGCTCGGTGCCCACGATGTCGCGCACCACGTCGCTCGCCTCGAGCAGGCCGAGCTCCATGTAGTCGTCGATGGTGGTCTCCTCCATCGCGGCGTCGGGATTCTTCCAGGAGACCACGAAGACGGAAAAACCTTGCTCCACCAGCCAGCGCACCATGCTGTTCTTCGGCTGCATGTCGAGGATGTAGTATTTGTTGATCCACGGCGGCACGATCAGCAGCGGCGTCTCATGCACCGTCTTGGTCGTCGGCGCGTACTGGATCAGCTCGATCAGCTTGTTGCGATGCACCACCTTGCCTTGCGTCAGCGCGAGATTGCGCCCCGGCGCGAAGGCCGTGGCGTCCACCATGCTCAGCCGGCCCTCCTTCATGTCGGCCAGCAGGTTGCGCGCCCCGTCCGCGAGGCTGGCACCCCCCGTCTCCACGGCGCGACGCAGCGCGGCGGGATTGGACATCAGCTGCAGGGTCGGGCTCATCGCATCGACGAATTGCCGCAGATGGAAATCGAGCCGCCGGCGCTCCGCCGGATCGAGATCGGTCGCCTCGGCCGATTGGCGCAACAGCCAGTCCGACGCGAGCAAATACAGGTCGCGTAAAGTGCCATAGGCTGGATTGCCCTGCCATTCCGGGGCGGCGAAGCGCTTGTCGGGGGCGCCGGCCGCCGGCTCGCTCGAAGCCAAGCCCCACCAGCGTTTTCCCGCCTCGCTCCAGGTCTCGATTGCGGATTGCCAGGCGCGGGCGTTGAGCTCCGCCAGGGACGACAGGGCGGCGGCGGGATCGGCAAGCGAGCGCAGCCACACGGTGCGCAGCGCCTGGACGATCTCCGCCCAATCCAGCGGCACGACTTCGCGGAGTGGATTGGCGTTCCACAGCTGATCGATGGAGTGCAGCAGTGGGTCCTTCCGCAGCGTCTCGTCGAGCTGTCGGAGGCCCGCCGCCGCATTCCGATCGGGGGCGGCCCGCCACACCGGCGCGGCTTGACCGCCCGGATCGGCGAGCAACTCCGTGGTCGCCTTCATCCACGACGTCCAGAGGCCCAGCATCAGCTCGGGGCCGCCTTGTCGGTCCGACATGGTTCCCTCCGTTTCCGGGCGGGTCAGCGGGCCTCGGTCCAGCTTTCGGAAAACGCCAGCGCGCAGGTGCTGAACGGCCGCCCCTCGCGTTCGCGCCGCCACGGCCGGCCCGCCGCCTCGACGCCGTTGCGCGACAGCCGCGCGCCGAGTGCGGGTACCAGCACGGTACACACGCCGTAGGGCCGTGCGGGTTCCGCGTTGGGCTCGGTGTGGATCAGCAAGGGGTCGCCGATGTCATACCAGGTGAGCGCGATCTCCTCGTCATGCGAGATGAGCCGCTCGGTCCAGAAATAGCGCGGGTCGCCCGACCGGCTGAACTCGGCGTCGATCACCGGGATGGTCGGGTCCGCCGTCTCGCCGTTGAGCATTCCCTGGACGGTGGATTGCAGCCAGCGCGCCATCGCGATGTTGTCGGAATAGATGCGCATCCGGTTGTCCGTGAGCTCACTCTTGAGATAGAGCACATGCCCCGGTCCCGCCGGGCAGAACAGGATGCGCCAGAAGCTCGCGTTGGTCGTGTTGGCGCCGCCGTCGGTGGCACTCAGCCGGATGAAGGGATTCTCCCCCGTCAGGATCACGCGGTTTGGGTCGGCGCTCATGGACTTCCTCCGATCGGCGACGCGTGATGTTCGTCACGATCGGCGGGCACATGCAAGCTATGCCTGCTGCGCGGGCAGCGACGGCTGGACGAAGCGGCGGTAGATGGCGCCGAGCCCGATCAAGGTGAGCCCCAGCCCGAGGAACGAGAGCACCCGCCACAGGCCGACGAGGCCGGCCATGTCCACCATGAACACCTTGGCCGCGGTCAGTCCGACCACCGCGATGGCGGCGAGCCGCAGCGCCTTCGAGCCGGCGCGGATGCCGCCCGCCATCAGCCCGGTGCCGAACGCCAGCCACGCGCCGGACCAGGCCCAAAGCTCCGCATCGTCGATCGGCGCGGCGTCCAGCCCGACTGCATCCGGGTGGAACAGATGGCGCACCTCCAGCGTGATCCATGCGAACGCCGCGACCAGGGCATATCCGGCCAGCACCGGCCGCAGCAACGCCGGCCGCGTCGTCGCCGGATGCCGGACCGCCAGCCCGGCCAGCACCGCCGGCAGCAGGTAGGCGGGCAGCAGCGCGTCCAGCAGGGGCGCGGTCCCGACCGGATCGCCGAAGAACGCCGGGTTGCCGATCAGCAGCGCCACCCCGCCGGCCAGCGCGGCGGCGCCCTGGATGCGCCAGGCCCAGGCGCGAACCGGCCGCGGCGCGCGCTGGTCGAGCCGCATCGCCGCCGTGGCGAGCACGGCGAGCGCGCTCACCTGCAACGCCGCCTCCAGGAACGAGGCGCCGGGAAGCACCGCTCCCGGGCCGGTCAGCTGGCCACTCCCCGCCCAGTGGCGGATCTCCAGCATGACCAGCGCGGTCGTGAATGCCATCGCGCCGGCTTCCAGCACCGCGACGGCGAGATCGTCCGCGCGGCGGCGGAAGCGCCGCGCGGTCCAGGCGAAGGCCAGCGCCGGGCCGCCATAGGTCGGCAGCAATCCGTTGAGCCCCGGCATGGCACCGAAATCGTAGAAGGGAAGATACCAGTTCAGCAGCAGGCGAGCGAGAACGAACCCAGCCACCGCCAGCGCCACCAAGCGCAGCGCCGGCAGGTCGGCACGCTCCTCGATCCACGCCAGCGGCGGCAGGAACAGCGCGACGGCGAGTGTGAGCCACTGGTCCGCCAGCAGCATGGCGCAGCCGAGTGCCAGGCAGGCAACCGCGCCGGCAGCGTGAGCCCCGGCCCGCTGCCGCGCCTGCGAGGTGGCTCCGAGCGAAACCCTTGCCGCGCCCGTCAGCGCGCCGGCCAGCACCACGGCCACCGCCGCCCAGGCCGGCCGGGGCTGGAACAGCGCCACCTGCGCGTACGTCACCGCCAATGTCAGCACGGGAACCGCGGCCGTCAGGGCGGACCAGCGCAGCGGGTGAGGCGCGCGACGCTCGAACCACAGGCCGGCGGCGGCGTAGAACGCGGCCATCAACGCGGCAGCCTGGAGCAACGGCACGATCACCTGCGGCGCCCACGCGCCGGGCAGCACCGCCTGCACCACGCCCTCAACGGTGATCGCCTCGCCCGTCGGCTGCCACGCCGGCAGCGCCCAAGTCAGCAGGACGAGGAGAAAAAACAGCGCGGAGAGCCAGGGCAGCCGGTCCAGCCGCGGCTCGGCCGCCGCTTTCCACACCGCCAGCGGCGACAGCAGCAGCACGCCGGCACGCGCCGCCCAGCCTGGCTCGACGATGCCGGCGAGCAGCCCGGATGCCGCCAGCACGGCGAACGGAACCCAGGCCAGCCGCCGCCCGACCGCATGGTCGAGCGCCGCCGGCGGCAGCAGGGCCAGATTGAGCGCCGCGGCGGCGGGCACGAACAGGGCGGGGGCCCAGGCATCCGTTCCGCTGCCCGAGAGCGTCGCCAGCACCACCCAGAACGCGCCGGCGACGGTGGTGGCCCAGCCGAGCCAGACCCACGCGGTGTAGCGCACCACGGCCAGCGCGGCGGCACTGACGAACAGCAAGTAGACGAACAAGCCAGGCAGCGAGGGGTCCTCGCTCTGCACCAGCGCCGGCGTCGCGAAGGCACCGGCGATCCCCACCGCCGCGACCAGTTGGCCATGACGCAAGGAGACCACGAGCCCGACCAGCGAAGCGGCGGCCATCAAGGCGAAGGCCGCGATCGGCGGCACCAGCCCATACAGCACTCCGGCCGCGTACGCCGCGCCGAACAGCATCGCGACACCCCCGGCGGCGAGCGCCGGGGGTGCCTGGTCCGCCGTCCACGCCGCGGCTTCGGGTTTCTCGCGGCGCTTCAGCCACTCCGCCCCGGCGATCAGCGCGACCCCCAGCAGCCCGGCCAGCACGCAGCGCGTGGCGGGGCCGAGCAACCCCTCGTCCACCGCGTAGCGCACCAGGAACACCCCGGCGAGCAGCAGCGCCGCCGCACCCAGCCAGACGCCCCAGCGCAGCGTCAGCAGCGCCTCGATGTCCCAGGTCTTCCCCGCCTGCCCTTGCGGGATGGCAGGCGCGGGTGCCTGCGGCGCGGCCGGCACCTCCGCGCTGACGGGAGGCGGCACCGGCGCGGTATAAGCGGGTTGCGCGGCCGGCGCGGGTGCGGCCCCCGCCGTCAGTTGCTGACGCAACAGCCTGGTCTCCGCCAGGGCGCGGCGGGCGTGGAAAAACCCCACCACCCCGAGCACCCAGCCGCCCACGCCGATCAGCAGGATCAGCAGCAGCGGCATCAGTAGATCGTCCATGCTTGTCCCCCGGCCTTGCCGTTCGTCCGCCGCTCAGCCGTGGCGCCGGCGGAACGGATAGAGGAACTGCCGGACCATGCCCTTCGGCAGCGGATCGCCGATCACGCCGTAGGTCGCCGGCCATTGGTTCGCCGGCATGTAGTAGGTGCCGAACAGCCGGTCGATCACCGGCAGATGCGCGGCGTAGTTCGTGTCGACCGCCGCCCGCTCGCTCGAATGGTGCCAATGGTGGAATTGCGGCGTGTTCAGCAGGTATTTGAGCGGCCCGAACGGCAGGCCGAAATTGGCGTGCACCAGACCGGCCTGGAAACCCGCGAACACGATGTAGCAGAGCAGCGGCGTCTTGTCGGCACCGAGGATGAAGGCGGGCAGCAGCACCAGGGCCCGTGTCACCAGCGGCTCGAGGATGTGCAGCCGCGAACCGGCCAGCCAGTCCATGTGCTCGGCGCTGTGATGCACCGCGTGGATGCGCCATAGCGCCGGGATCTCGTGCATGGAGCGATGGATCGCGTATTCGACGAGATCGGCCAGCACCAGGATCACGACGAACTGCACGGGGCCGGGCAGCGCGCGGAATGCGCTCTGCAGCCCGGCGTTGATGCCCCAGGAGAACAGTGACGGCACCGCCACCGCGCCGACGAACAGGAAGATCGAGATGGCCAGGTGGTTGAAGATGAAATAGCGCGCGTCATGCCAGAAATCCGGCCGCAGGATGGCCTGCTCGCGGATCAGCGGCACGATCTTCTCGAGGAAGATGAACACGAAGGCGGACATCAGCAGGTCCAGGATGAACCAGTCGAGCCCGAGATAGCCCGGCGTGCCGTAGCGCGGCCCGACCTGCACCGTGGCGCCGCCCATGTAGATCGCCAGGATGGTGAGCGCGATGCCGATTGCGCCGAGCCGCTTCTGGCGGTTCAGCACGAAGGTCAACAGGCCGAACGCCGCCGAGAACACCATCCCGGCCCCCAGCAGAACCCGCATCCAGCCGATGTCGTAGCCGGCCCGCAGCGAGGGCGTGGTCAGGGCGTCGGGGAACAGGAAGCACAGCACCCCGAGCACGCTGAGCCCGCCGAACGCGATCGAGAGATAGCCGCTGATGCGGCCCTCCCCGACCACCAGGGGGCGGAATGTCTCGTCGTGCCGCATGGCCTGCCGCTCCTGTCGATTGGCGCCGAGCACCCGGATCATGCCGAACGGACCGATCGGCCGCGAAGTGCCATGAACACGACAAAGACGATCGTCTGCACGATCGCGAACATCACGAAGGCCAAGGTGTAGCGGTTCGCCGCCGACCGCGCGATCTCCGTCGACACGTAGATCGGCACCAGCACGAACGCGCTCAGCAGGCTGGACAGGATGAAGCCCATCAGATGGGCGGCGGCATAGGACACGATCTCGCGGTGGCTCGTCATGGCACGCATTCCCCCAACGGTCCGTCGCGGGGACCGGCAGCTGCTTCATGCCCGGTTCGCTCCCGCCTCGGGTGTCATCCGTTTCACACCCCGAGCGATCGGTTGAGGGATCGTTAACACCGTTGTGGCACTCGGTGGCAAAATCGTCTTGCACGCGGATGCATCTTGGGTGCCTCTGCGCGACACGGAACCACGCCGACGACGCCCAGCGAAAGAACCGTCATGCGACACGCTTCCCGCCTGTTTCTGCTGCTGGCCGTCATCTGTTTCGGCCTGCTGCCGGGGGCCGCTCGCTCGGACAATTTCGCCTTGCCCGGCATCGACCGCGACAGCGCGACCTACGCCGCCAGCCTGACCGCGCGCAATCCGGCGGGCGGCACCCCGAAGGCGCGCCATCAGGCCGAGCAGCAAGCCGAGGCGGCGATCGCGCGCGGCGACTGGGCCGCCGCCGCCGCCGCGTGGGAGGCACGGATCGCCGCCGGGGACGCCAAGCCGGAGCAATGGCTGGCGCTCGCGGAGGCGCAGCGCCGCCGCACGCCGCCGCAGCCGGCGCACGCCTTGCAATCGGCATGGCTCGCCTACCGGGCGACGCCGCCCGGCACCGCGCAGATCCCGGCACTTCTCGTCATCGCCGACACGCTGCGCGACATGGACCGGCTGCCCCAGGCGATTTCGGCGATGGACGCGGTGGTCCAGCGCGCACCCGGGAACGCGGAGTACGGCCGCGCCCTCGCCGACCTCCGGCAGGCCGCCGGGCTGCTGGTCCGGCGGGTGCAGACCGAGCCGGAGACCGATCCGCCGCGCGCCTGCATCGCCTTCACCTCGGCGCCGAGCCGCCGCGCCGATTTCCACCCGCAGGATTGGGTGCGCCTGGAGCCGCCAGTGGCGGACGCGGCGGTGACGCGGGAGGACGACCAGATCTGCGTCTCCGGCCTGCCGCTCGCCGCGACGACGCGCATCCTGTTGCGCGCCGGGATGCCGGGCGTGGACGGGCTCACCCTGCGCAAGGACGTCGCGGTGCCGGTCGCGATGGCCAGCCGCCGGCCGCGCATGATGTTCGACAGCCGCTTCTTCGTGCTGCCGCGCGGCCAGGCGCCGCGCGTCACGCTGACCACGGTGAATGTCGGCTCGGTGGCGCTGAAATTCGCTCGCATCGGCGAGCGCGCGATGGGGCCGTTCCTGCACGATAGCCCGCTCGGCGGTGATGACACGCCCCCCTACGCGATCACCGAGGAGGTCGGGGACGTGATCTGGAGGGGCCGCGCCGACATTCCGCGCTGGCAGCCCAACCAGTCCACCCACACCGCGCTGCCGCTGCCCGACGCGATCCAGAACGCCGGCCCCGGGCTCTACGCGCTGATCGCCTCGCCCGACGACGGCTCCGGCGCGGGGCTTAGCGCCGTGCAGATGATCCTGCGCACCGATCTGGCACCGACCGTGTGGCGCGGCGAGGACGGGCTGACCGTGCAGGTGCGCGGCTTCGGTGACGCCCGCGTGCGCGCCGGGGTGAAGCTCAGCCTGGTGGCGCGCAACAACGACATCCTCGGCACCGCCGAGACCGGCGCCGACGGGGTGGCGCGCTTCCCGGCACCGCTGTTGCACGGCGAGGGTCCGATGGCGCCGATCGCCATTCACGCCGCGACGGCGGACGGTGATTTCACCCAACTCGACCTGCAGCGCGCCGCCTTCGACCTGTCGGATCGCGGGGTGGCGGGCAAGGCGCCGCCGGGGCCGCTCGACGCCTTCGTGTGGCTCGACCGCGGCATCTACCGGCCGGGCGAGACGGTGCAGGTGATGGCGCTGCTGCGCGATTCCGCCGGCGCCGAGGCCGACCTCCCGGCACGGGTGCGGATCAAGCGCCCCAACGGACAGGTGTTCCTCGACACCGTGCCGGCGCGCGGCGGCGGCGCCTCGGTGCATCTGCCGGTCGCGCTCTCGCTGACCGCGCCCGCCGGAATGTGGAGCGTCGAGGTGCTGGCCGATCCGTCCCGGCCGCCGATCGGCCGCGCCGGGTTCCGCGTCGATGCCTTCGTGCCCGACCGCATGGCGGTGGATCTCGGCCCCGCGCACGGCCCGATCGTGGCCGGGACGCCGTACGAACTCCCCCTCGCCGCGCGCTTCCTCTATGGCGCGCCCGGCGCCGGCCTTTCCGGCAAGGCATCGATGCAGCTCGCCGTCGCATCCGATCCGCCCCCGGCGCTGGCCGGCTACCGCATCGGCCTGGTCGACGAGACCTACGCCCCGGCCAGCCAGGATCTCGACCTGCCGGACACCGACGCGCAGGGCCACGCCCAGCTAACCATTCCGCTCAAGCGTGCGCCGGACAGCACCCGGCCGCTGCAGGCGGAGATCAGCGCCGAGGTAAACGACCCCTCCGGCCACGCCGCGCGGGCCAATCTCACCATCCCGGTGCGCCCCGCCGGGCGGCTGATCGGCGTCAAGCCGCTATTCGCCGAAAACGCGATCGACGCCGACGCGGAGGGCGCATTCGACATCGCCGCGGTCGGACCGGACGGCGGGCGCGTCGCGGTGAGCGCGCGGCTGCGCATCGTGCGCGAGCGGCCCGACTGGCGGCTGGTGATGCATGGCAATCTCGCCCGCTACGAGACGATATTCCACGACGAGCCGCTGACCACCGAGAACGTCGTGATCCCGGCGAGCGGCACGCTGCACATCGCGCGGCGGTTCGGCTTCGGTCGCTATCGGCTGGAAGTGACCGAGACCGGCGGCCTCGCCGCCACCTCCGTCCGCTTCCGCGCCGGCTGGGTCGCCTCGGACAGCCCCGACGTGCCGGACAAGGTGGACGTGCTGGCCGACCGCAAGATGTACGCGCCAGGCGAGAACGCGCGCATCCACATCGCCGCCCCCTTCGCCGGACCGGCGACCGTGCTGGTGCTGACCGATCGGGTCCATTCCGTGCGAACCGTCGACGTGCCGGCCGCCGGCACCGAGATCAGCGTGCCGGTCGACGCCGCCTGGGGGCCGGGCGCCTATGTCGCGGTCCATGTGTTCCACGGTGCCGCCGACCAGCCGAGCGGCAAGAACCAGCCCGGCCGCGCCATCGGCCTCACCTGGGTCGGCATCGACCCGGCCTCGCGCCGGCTCGACACCACGATCGCGGTCGCCGATCGCGTGGCACCGCGCGCCCGCGCCGAGGTCGCGGTGCACACGGCACCAGGCGCCTGGGTAAGCCTCGCCACGGTCGACGAGGGCATCCTGCGCCTGACCCAGTTCGCCTCGCCCGATCCGGTGGGCTATTTCCTCGGCCGCCGTGGTCTCGGCATCGACATCCGCGACGATTGGGGCCGCCTCATCGCGCCGGCGGAGGGCGACGTCGCGGCACTCCGCCAAGGTGGCGACGAGGGCGGCGCGGCGCTGCCCGAGATCCCGCAGAAGACTGTTACCCTGTTCACCGCGCCGGTCCAGGCGGATGCCACCGGCACGGCGCGCATCGCGCTCGACTTGCCGGATTTCAACGGCCAGGTCCGCCTCATGGTGGTGTCGTGGCAGGGCAGCCGGGTCGGCGCGGCGCAGACTGACGTGATCGTGCGCGACGCCCTGGTCGCCGAGCCGCTGCTGCCGCGCTTCCTCGCCCCGGGCGACCAGACGCGGCTCACCGTGCTGCTGCAGAACATGGACCTCCCGGCCGGCGAGGCGGCGGCGGAGGTGTCCGTCGATGGTCCGCTGGCGCTCGACGGCCCCGCCCGGCTCGCCGCACCGCTGCAGCCGGGCGCCCGCGCGACGGCGTACACCACGCTGCGCGCCACCGGCGTCGGTCGCGGCGTGATCCGGCTGCACGTCACCGGCCCGTCGGGCTTCGCCATCACCCGCGAGACCGCGATCCTGGTACGCCCGGCACGGGGTGCCGTCACCACGGTGCTCTCCGGCCCGCTCGATCCGGGCGCCGAGGCGCGGCTCGCCCCGGCCACGGATCTCTTCATCCCCGGCACCTGGCACGCCTCCGCGACGTTCGGCGGCGCGGTGCGCTACTCGATGGCGGCGCTGTCCAAGGCGCTGGCCGACTA
>DATIMU010000128.1:0-9157 GCA_035475015.1 Acetobacteraceae bacterium | reverse complement strand
CCCTGCAACGCCGCGTCGCGCTGGCTCTCGAGATCGGCGGTGCTCTGGCCCGATGATTTCAGCACGACGATCTGCTTGGTGAGCGAGGAGATCGTGCCCATCGCGCCATTCAGCGTGGTGAGGTCCGATTGGATGGCGTCGTTGGCTGCCTGGCGCTGGCTGGTGTAGGCGCTGCTCAGCGCGTTGATCCCGCCGGCCAGCGTGCCGGCGGCGCTGACCACGGCCTGCTGCTGCGTCGGGTTGTCGGGGCCGCTGGCGAGGGTGGAGAACGCATCCTGCATCTTGCCGAGTAGGCTTGGCAAATCGCTCCCCTGGCCCGGCGTACCGAGTGCCGCATCGATCGCCTGCAGCGCCGCCTGGCGCGTCTGCAGGCCGGACACCGCGGCGTTCTGCTGCAACATGCCCGCCTGCAGCGCCGCGTCGACGTTGCGCTGCGCCGGCCCGGAATGCACGCCCATCCCGACGCCGCCGGCCGTGATGCTCTGCTGCGTCGAGACCTCGCGCGCGTAGCCGGGCGTGGCGGCGTTGGCGACGTTCTGCGACACCAGCGCGAGCTGGCGGTTGATGTTGGCGAGGCTGCCCGTCGCGATCGACAGCGAGGCGTCGAGGCTCATGGCGGCTGCCCCGCGCTCAACGCTTCATGTCGATCGTCTGCTGCAGCATGTCGTCGGCGGTGGTCACCATCTTGGTGTTCGCCGAATATGCGCGCTGCGCGACGATCAGCTTGGTGAATTCGCTGGCGATGTCGACGTTCGAGCTTTCGGTCGACTGCGTGACCAGGCTGCCGGCGCCGTTGGTGCCGGCGTCCTCGGCCAGCGCCGTGCCCGACGAGTTGGTCGCGGTGAAGGCTTGGCCGTCCTGGCGCTGCAGCCCGTCGGGGTTGTTGAACGTCACCACCGGCACGCGGCCGATGATGCGCGACTGGCCGTTGTCGTAGTTCACCACGAGATCGCCGGTCGATCGCGTCGACAGGCTGCTGAAACTGCCGGGCGGCACACCGTTCTGGGTCAGACCGCGCAGGCTGTACTCGGTGCCGGCATACTGGGTTACGCCGTTCGCCTGGCCGTAGGTGCCGAGGTTGAGCTGGATGGTCTGCGGGCCAGAGCCGAAGTTCATCGCGAACGCCATGCTGGCTGGAGCGCCGCTGGCATAGCCCGCGGCCGTCACGCCACCCGTCGCATTGAGGACGTTCCCGACCGTGCCCTCCGGCACGGTGTTGCCGCTGGTCGCTCCGAACTGGACCTCCGCCGTGCGGCCCGGAGCGGGGGGAGGGCTGGTATCGTCCGGCGCATTGATCGACACCGTCCAATCATTGTCCGCGTTCTGCGTCCAGTTCAGCGATACCATGTGGGCGGTGCCGAGCGCGTCGTACACCTGGATCTGCGATGAGATCGTGCTCCCCGTGGAGGGCGTGGCCGGCAGGTTGGCGGAGAGCGTGACCTCCGTGCTGGCGACCGGATTGTATACCGTCTGGCTCACCTGGATCGGCGACAGCGCGTTGCGGTTCACCGATCCGGTCGTGGGGTCGACCGACCAGCCGTTGAGAAAGCCGCCCGCCGAGTTCACGACGTAGCCGTTCTTGTCCATCTTGAAGTCGCCCGCGCGGGTGTAATACTGCTGCGGGTTGAAGGTGGGCTGGCCGTTGACCTGGCCGTTCTGCTGGCTGACCGGAAAGAAGCCCTGGCCGGCGATGGCGAGACCGAGCGGATTGTCGGTCTGCGAGATCGTGCCCTGCACGCTGTTGATGTAGTCGGGCCGCGCGACCACCGCGCCGGATTCGTTGACGACCGACGAGCTCGTCGTGAGGTAGTCGATGAAGCTCGTGTCGGTTCGCTTGAAGCCGACCGTCTGGCTGTTGGCGACGTTGTCGCTGATATTGCTGAACGCGCTGGATTGCGCGGACAGGCCGCTGATCGCCGTGCTCATGGCGCCGAACAGGGACATCGGGAACTCCTGCAACTTCGCGGCAAGAGCAGCATGAACCGTGCCAAGCACGAAGGCGCGCGATTCAGGCCGTTTCGAGCGGCGGACGCCCGGCCGTGGCGACCGCCCGGCAATAGCAGCCCGGCATTTCCTGCCGGTTAACGGCCACTTCGTCCCAGTTCGTCCCGGGCGCGACGGAACATCGCCGCCGCGCGCGCTGACCACAGGGCTCGCAACGGGTTGGCCCGGTTCTTGAGGACGGTTGGCCCGATTCTTGAACAAGCGATGCCGGAAGGGAATCCGAATGCCCGCTTCGTTGCCCGTCATCGCAGGTTCGCCGCCACCGACCGCCGCGCCCCAGGCGGGGGGCGCCAGCGCGCGAACCGCCGTCCGACCCGGCCTGCCCGCTTTCATGGCGCGCCTGGAGGCAGCACTCGCTCAGCCGGTCGGTGCGTCGCAGGATGCCGGCCTCGCCTCGAAGGCCCCCGCCGCCGCGACCACCGGACCGCCCCCCGAGAGCGCCGAGACCGCGACGCAGCCGACGGCCGCGCCCGCCACTCCAAACCTGCCCACCCTCCTGCCCGGCGCGCTGGCAACCACGCCGATCGACCCGGCGCCGGCCAGCGGGACGGCCAAGGCGGACGGCGGCGAACCCGAACCGGCCGACGCCCCAATCCGCGCGCCCAGCAAGCCGGCGGCCGGGCCGACACGCGGAGGACGCCCAGCCGTCAGCGAACCGGACGCGAGCGGGACCGGCGCCGCGCCCGATCCAGCGGCTCCGGCCGACGTGGCACCGCTCGACATCGCCGCGCTGCTACCGGCCGTGGCGGCGTCATCCATGCCGCCTGGCGGAGCCCAGATGCCCGTCCCCCTCGCTCGGTCAGACACCCCCGGCGGCGCGCCTCCGACGGCAGCCGCGCCGCGCGACGAGAGTGCCCCGCGGACCGAGCGGGAGCCGACACACACGACCCCTCAGGATCAGGCGCCAGCCGCTCCGAAGCCCGAGACGCCGCCCGTCGCGTCGGAAGCCGCGCCCGCGCGAAGCCTGGCGGAGACCGCGACGGACCCGACGAAGGCCGCGATCGGCGTTGCCCACGAGGCCCCATCCGCGGAAGCCGTGGCTCGCGCGATGGCCGAGGCCAATCAGCCGCCCGCCAGCCCGACCGGCCGCGCGACGCCGGCCAGCCAGCCCACGGCCGACCCCGCGCGGACGGAGATCGCGTCGCCTGCCCAGCAACTCGCCGCGCCGCTGGTGGCACTCGGCACCGGACCCGATCAGAGCCGGCACATGACGGTCCGGCTCGATCCTGCCGCCCTCGGCTCCGTGCAGGTCCGCATCGATCAACCGAAGGACGGACCCGCGCGGGTCGAGGTCACCGTCGAGCGGCCGGAGACATTGTCGCTTCTGCTGCGCGACCAGCCGCAGCTGCAGCGGGCGCTCGATCAGGCCGGCATCCCCCCGGAGGGCCGCAGCGTCGTCTTCCAGATCGCCACGCCGGACTCGCAGGCACGCAGCGACGCCCCCTTGCCCGATCATCGACAGAGCAGCGACGGCCAGCCCGCCGCCGGGGATGCGGGCGCCAGAAGCGCAAGCCAGGGGGGCGGCGGCAACGGCGGCGGCTTTGGCCGGAGCCGGCGCGACGGGGCGGAGGAGGACAGCTCCCTGTTCCGGTTCACGCCGTCGGCCGCGCAGCGCTGGTCGGGCGACGGACTAGACATCACGGCCTGAAGGAAACTGACCCATGAGCCTCGCCTCGGTTGCCGCGCAGCAGAATTCCACGGCGCAAAACGCCACTGCCGCAGCCAACGCCGCCGCCTCGGGAAACTCGTCCACCGGCTCGACGACCGGCACGGCCACGGGCACGAGCGGCGACGCGCTGAGCTCCCTGTCCGGCAATTTCAGCAGCTTTCTCAGCCTGTTGATGACGCAGCTGCAGAACCAGGACCCGACCAGCCCGCTCGATACCAACCAGTTTACCAGCCAGCTGGTGCAGTTTGCCGGGGTCGAGCAGCAGATCAACGCCAATACCAGCTTGACGCAGCTGATCCAGCTCACCCAGGGCAGCGAGCTGATGCAGGCTTCCGCGATGATGGGCCGGCAGGTGGCGGTGCAGTCCGACCATATGCCGCTGCAGAACGGCTCGGGCGCCCTGGCCTTCACCGCTCCGGCCGCCGAGCCGGCGGCAATCGCCATCTACAACGATGCGGGGAGCAAGATCCGCGACGCGCTGGTGAACGCGACCAAGGGTCAGAACGCCTGGACCTGGGACGGCACCGACAACAATGGCGATTCCGTCCCGGATGGCTCGTACCGGGTCGCGGTGATCGGCGCCAATACGGACGGCACGACCGCAGCGCTGCCATTCAACGTGCTGGGCGTCGCCACCGGCGTGCAGAAATCAGGCAACGCGGTGCAACTCCAGCTTGGCGCGCTGACCACCGACTTCACCACGGTGCAGTCGGTCGCCGGCACATCGGCCGGCGGACAATAAGCTCCCGGAGACCAGCCCTGAGAAGAAACGCCGCCGGTTAACGAGACGGTAAGCGGTCTCGCGGCAAGTTCCCCGCACGGCAGGATGCCGCGCTGCCAGGGAACAGGCCGCACATGCAGGACAGAGCACCGCAACCCGCGCGCGGGAACGCGCCCTCGCGCCCCGCGCGAGCGATCGCACGATGAAGGCCGCGCTCGACGGGCTGAAGGCGCTGGGGCCGGCACGGCTGGCGGCGATGGGCGCCGTCGCGCTGGGCATGCTCGGGCTGCTGGCCTTCCTGGCGCTGCGCGGCGGCAGCGAGCAGATGGCGTTGCTCTACGGCGACCTCGACCTGCGCGAGGCTGGGCAGGTCGTGGAACAGCTCGGCCGCCAGCACATCGCCTACCGGATCGCCGGGCAGGGCAACCAGATCTTCGTCCCCGCCGACCAGGTGCCGCGCGCCCGCCTGCTGCTGGCACGCGAGGGCCTGCCCTCCGGCGGCTCGATCGGCTACGAGATCTTCGATCGCGGCGACGGGCTGGCGGCCACCCAGTTCCAGCAGAACATCAACGAGACCCGCGCGATGGAAGGCGAGCTGGCGCGGACCATCCGCGTCATCGACGGTATCCGCGCCGCCCGCGTGCATCTCGTGCTGCCCCGCCGCGAGCCCTTCTCGCGCGACCGGCAGGACGCGCGGGCCAGCGTGATGCTCACCATGACCGGCGCCGCCCGGCTCGACCGCGAGGGGGTCCAGGCCATCCTCAATCTCGTCTCGGCCGCCGTCCCCGGATTGAAGCCGCAGAACATCGCCATCGTGGACAGCCGGGGCAGCATGTTGGCGCGCGCCGGCGAGCCGGTCGGTTCGCTTGGGGGCGCGCTGAGCGGCGACGAGATGCGCCACGCCACCGAGCTCCGCCTGTCGCGCGCGGTGGAGGAGATGCTGGAGCGCAGCCTCGGCCCCGGCCACGTCCGCGCCGAGGCCGCCGTCGAGATGGATTTCGACAAGGTCAACGAGACGCAGGAGCGCTACGACCCGGACGGCCAGGTGGTCCGCAGCACGCAGAGCGTCAACAACAACAGCCGCACCACGGAGGCCAACGGCACCGTGTCGGTGCAGAACAATCTGCCCAACGCCGACGCCGGCAACACCCAGGCGGGTAGCCAGGAGGGCCGGCAGGAGGAGACCACCAATTACGAGATCAGCCGCACCGTCCGCACGCTGATCCGCGAGCAGCCGCAGATCCATCGGATCAGCCTCGCGGTCATGGTAGACGGCGTCGTCGAACCGGGCGCCGACGGCAAGCCGGCCGCCTGGCAGCCGCGATCGGCCGACGAGCTCGCGCGCATCGCGACCCTGGTGCGCGGCGCGATCGGCTATGACGAGAAGCGCGGCGACCATGTGGACGTAGTCAGTATGCGCTTCGCTGCCGGCGAGGACAGCCCGGCGGCCGAACGTGGCGGCGTGCTCGGGGTCAAGCTGGAAAAATCCGACCTGATGCGGCTCGCCGAGACGCTGCTGTTCGGCCTGATCGCGCTGCTCGGATTGCTGCTGGTGTTGCGTCCGATGGTGCTCCGGCTGACTACCCTGCAGCCCGCTCTGGCCGGTTCCGCCGCCGCCCTGACCTCCGGCGTGTCGACCGCCTCACTGCCTGGCGGGTCGCCGCTCGCGCTGGGCGGCCCGGGGATGGCCGGGGAGCTCGGAGCGCCGGGCGTGGCCGGGCTGATCGAGGACGAAAGCATGATGAACATCGCCAACATCGAGGGCCAGATGCGCGCCTCCTCGCTGCGGCGGATCGCCGGGCTGGTGGAGAAGCACCCGGAGGAGACGCTGGCCATCGTGCGCGGCTGGATGGCCGAGGAGCCCAGCTGAGATGCCGACGCACGAGGACTACCGCGCACTCAGGGGGCCGCACAAGGCGGCGATCCTCATGCTCACGCTCGGCGACGAATTGTGCACGCGCCTGTTCGGCATGATGCATGAGGACGAGATCCGCGAGGTCTCCTCGGCGATGGCGCAGCTCGGCCAGGTGCGGTCCGATATCGTCGAGCGGCTGTGCGTGGATTTCGCCGACAGCATGGGCAGCGCCGGCAATCTGGTCGGCTCGTACGAGAGCACAGAGCGGCTGCTGCAGCGCGCCCTGCCGCGCGAGCGCGCCGCACAGATCATGGAGGAGATCCGCGGCCCCGCCGGGCGGACGATGTGGGACAAGCTCGGCAACGTCAACGAGGCGGTGCTGGCGAACTACCTCAAGAACGAATACCCCCAGACGGTCGCCGTGGTGCTTTCCAAGGTGCGGCCGGACCACGCCGCGCGGGTGCTCGGTCTGCTGCCGGAATCCTTCGCGATGGAAGTCGTGATGCGAATGCTGCGCATGGAGAGCGTGCAGAAGGACGTGCTCGACGGCGTGGAGCGGACCTTGCGCGCCGAGTTCATGTCCAACCTCGCGCGCAGCACGCGGCGCGACGCGCACGAGATGATGGCGGAGATCTTCAACAACCTCGACCGCTCGACGGAAACCCGCTTCATCGCCGCCCTCGAGGAGCGCAACCGCGAGGCCGCCGAACGGATCAAGTCGCTGATGTTCACTTTCAACGACCTGCAGCGCCTCTCGGCGCCCGCGCTGCAGACGCTGATGCGCTCGATCGAGAAGGACAAGCTGCCGGTCGCGCTGAAGGGTGCCTCGGAGAAGATCCGCGACATGTTCCTGAAGAACCTCTCGGAGCGCGCCGGTCGGATGCTGCGCGACGAGATCGACGGGCTCGGCCCGGTCAAGCTGCGCGACGTGGACGAGGCACAGGCCGGCATCGTGCTAGTCGCCAAGGAGCTCGCGGCACAGGGACAGATCGAGATCGGCGAGAGTCAGGACGAGGAGCTGGTGTACTAGTATGGGAGCCCTAGCATGAACGCGCTGCTGAGCCCGCGCCGGGTCGGCGCGGCGCGGATGCTGTTCGCCGAGGAGTTCGATCTCGCTCCCGGCGTCACGATCATCGAGGCGCCGGCGGAGCCCGAGATCATCGCCCCGGGGTTCACCGCCGCCGACATCGAGGCGGCGCGCGACGCCGGCTGGTCGGAGGGACGCGAGGCCGGCCACGCCGAGGCGGAGGCGGCCGGTGCCGCCCTCGCCCGCGCGGCGCTCGGCGCGATCGCTGCCGGGCTCGGCAACGCCGAGCAGGCCGCCGCCACGCTCGCGGAGCAGGCCGCCGAGGAGATCGCCCGCCTGCTGCTGGACACGCTGATGACCTTCCTGCCGGCGCTGTGCGCCCGACATGGCGAGCCCGAAGTGCGGGAAGTGATCCGCGCCGTGCTGCCGCCGCTCCTGCGGGAGCCCGCGATCACCGTGCGGGTCAGCCCGGAGACCGCCGCCGCGGCACGCGACGAGATTGCCCGGCTCGACCCCGATCTCGCCGAGCGGGTCAGGCTGGTACCGACCGAGGCCATGGCGGCGGGCGATGTACGCGTGACGTGGGACGACGGCGCGGCGATGCGTGACACGCGCGCGGTGTGGCACGAGGTCGCGGCGGTGCTGTCGGGCCTCGGGCTGCTGCTCGGCGACAAGCCGCCGACACCGGGCAAGCCGCCGATGCACGACGGCGCGCCGCCAAACGACCGTGCGCCGATGAACGACGATGCCAAGGAGAGCGCCAGTGTCCGATGAGACGGATTTCTCCGAGCTGCCCGACCAGGCCGCGGGCCAGGACGGCGGCGCGATCCGCGGGGCGCGCGACCTGGAGGCGGTCTACGACATTCCCGTCACCGTCAGCGCCGTGCTCGGCAAGGCGACGATGCAGGTCAGCCAGCTGCTCAAGCTCGGGCGCGGCGCCGTGGTCGAGCTCGACCGCAAGCTCGGCGAGGCGATCGACATCTACGTCAACAATCGTCTCGTCGCGCGCGGCGAGGTGGTGATGGTCGACGACAGCCGGCTCGGCGTGACGATGACCGAAATCGTCAAGGCCGATCGAGCGATCTGAGATGATGGGCGATCTGAGAAGTTGGGCGATCTGAGCTTGCAGGAAGTTTCGCCATGCGCGTGCTGATTATCGGATCACTGGCCGCCGAGCTGGGGCAGGCCGCCCGCATCGCGATGGCACGCGGGGCCAAGCTCGAACAGGCCGACGACGTGGAGGCCGGCCTCGCGCGGCTGCGGGCCGATGCACGGGTCGATCTCGTGCTGTGCGACCTCGCGCACGACGTCGGCGGGCTGGTGCGCGCGATGGCGGCGGAGCGGATCGCGGCCCCCGTGGTCGCCTGTGGCACCGGCGACGATCCGGAGGCCGCGGTGCGGGCAATCCGCGACGGCGCCCGCGAGTTCCTGCCGCTGCCGCCCGACCCCGAGCTGATCGCCGCGATCCTGGAGGCCGCGGCGGGCGAGAGCCACGCGATGGTTGTGCGCGACCCGGTGATGCAGGCCACCATTCGCCGCGCCGAGCAGGTCGCCGGCTCGGAGGCCTCGGTGCTCATCACGGGGGAATCGGGCACCGGCAAGGAGGTGCTGGCCCGCCATATCCACCGTCGCTCGCGCCGCGCCGCCGGTGCGTTCATCGCGCTGAACTGCGCCGCCATTCCCGAGAACCTGCTCGAATCGGAATTGTTCGGCCACGAGAAGGGTGCCTTCAGCGGCGCACTGGCCCGCCGCGTCGGGAAATTCGAGGCGGCCGACGGCGGCACGCTGCTGCTCGACGAGATCAGCGAGATGGACGTGCGGCTGCAAGCCAAGCTGCTGCGCGTGCTGCAGGAGCGCGAGATAGACCGGCTGGGCGGCAGC
>DATIMU010000127.1:0-2043 GCA_035475015.1 Acetobacteraceae bacterium | reverse complement strand
GCGCACGGAGATTGCGCTGCTGACGCAAAGCTCCGAAGGCTGAGCTTGGCGGGGGCGGAGGACGGGCGCTGCTAGGCCGAGCCGTCGTCGCAGTCGTCGCTGCTCTGTTGATCGGGGTTGTGGTCGTCCGCAACGCCCTTGTTGCCCAGTTCGCCGAAGTGCGTCCGCAGCGTGCCGCCGCGGCGTGGCCCGGCCATCCGGAGGCGGAACTGTGGTCGGGACTGACCGGCATTGCTGCCGCCACCCGGGCCGGCGAGCCGGTGAGTCCCGCCACTCTCGCAACCATGACGGACGCCGCGCGCAAGGCGCCGCTCGCTGCGGAGCCGTTCCTCGTGCGCGGGGTCCAGGCGCGGCTTGCCGGCAATGAGAGCCTGGCCGGTCAGGCGTTCCATGCCGCCGAACTGCGCGATGGCCGCTCCGTGCCGGGGCGCTACTTCCTCGCCGACCACGACCTCCGCAGCGGTAACGCGGCCGACGGACTGCGCCAGATCTCGATTCTGGCGCGAATGATCCCGAACGGGGTCGTGGCGCTTTCGCCGTTCGTCGCGAGCTACGCCCAGGACCCGCGCCACTGGGCCCAGCTGAGGAAGCTGTTCCGGTCAGACCCGAACCTTGGCGACGCCGCTCTCTCGGTGCTCGCCGCCGACCCGCGCAACGCCGGCCTGGTTCTCCAGCTGGCCCCCGCGGCCGCTGCGCCAGGAATTTGGGGACGTCAGCTGGTGCTCACCCTCGTGACGGCCGGGGATTACGCGAAGGCGTATCAGGCTTGGCGCAGGGTGAACGATCCGCGTGGATCGCCGGGTGCCCTCATTTACGATCCCGGGTTCACCGATGCCACGGCTCCTGGACCCTTCAACTGGACACTGACCTCCTCCTCGCTCGGTCTTGCCGAGCGGCGAGGCGGCCGTCTCCACATCGTCTATTACGGGCAGGATGACGGCGTGCTTGCCAGCCAGCTGCTACTGTTGAAGCCGGGCCGTTACCGCTTCGCCATGCAAGCCTCGGGCGACGCCGCCAACGCCGGCCTGCTGAGCTGGACCGTCACCTGCGCCGACTCCGGCGAACAGCTTCTGAAACTCGGAGTGGCCGCCCATGCGGAAGGGTCCTTCACCGTTCCCGGCGGCTGCGCGGCGCAGCGGCTCGAGCTTGCCGGGTCCGCTCCCGATCTGCCGCGCACCATCGACGTGACGATCGGCGGGCTGAGCCTCGTTCGGGAGCCCGCCGGTGGCTAGGCGCTGGAGCCAGGCGGCGGCGCCGCTCTACCTTTTCCTCTGTCTCATCCTCGGCGGCAGCGCGCAGGGCGTGTTCGCCAACATGGTCCTGCAACTCGCCGGTCTCGGCCTGCTGGCGTGGGCCGCAATCGTGCCGCGGGCGGATGTTCCCTCCAGTATCGAACGCCAGCTGTACGCGCTGCTTCTTCTGTCGCTCGCGCTGGTGGCGATTCAGCTGATACCGCTCCCGCCCTGGGTTTGGCCGCACCTCGGCGGTCGCGCAGTGCTCGCCGCCGGCTACCAGGTGCTTGGCGTGCCGATCCCGTGGCTGCCGATCTCGGTTGCGCCATATGACAGCCTCGCGACCTTGCTGACCATCATCCCCCCGCTGGCGCTGCTCGCGGTCGTCCTGCGGATCGGCGCTCGTCCTTTGTGGCTCATCGCCGCCTTGCTCGCCGGACTGCTGGCCGGAATCCTCCTCGGCATCCTGCAGGTGAGCAGTCCGATTACGGCGCAGTCGCCGTGGTATCTCTATGCCGAGACCAACGTCGGGACGGCGACCGGGTTCTTCGCCAACGCCAATCACATGGCGACGCTGCTGGTCATTTCGATCCCGTTCCTGGCGGCCTTGCTGGCGACCGCCCGAAGCCAGCGCGGCGGCCTCCAGCATTATTCGGGCGTGATCGCGCTCGTCACCGCCGCTGCGGTCGTCGTTGTCGTCGGTCTGGCCCTCAACGGCTCGCTGGCAGGATATGGGCTGGCGGTGCCGGTAATCGTCGCAAGCATCCTGCTGCTCCTCCCGGCGCGGTCGCCTGCGCGGCTGTGGGTCGGG
>DATIMU010000126.1:0-2502 GCA_035475015.1 Acetobacteraceae bacterium | reverse complement strand
CCAAAGCCGCCCGCCGTGTGGCTTGCCTATCTCATTCCCGAACTCGTTCTACCCTTCACCATCGCGGTGGCTCACTACGCGAGCCGATGAGGACGCGCTCAACTGAGGCGGCAACACACCCCGTCATATATGGACGGCCCCGCGTGCTCTGTCAGGCGAACCGGGGCAGCGATTTGGGACCATCGGCTCCTTCAGAGGCCGCGATCGGTGGCACGTGACTTGATTCCACTATGATGGAATCTATGATGCTCATATGAGTTCGTCAGAAACCGACATCGACGATCGCATCGGCGCCCGCATCCGCGAACTCCGCGCCGAGCGGAGCCTGACGCTGGATGGCCTCGCTCGGCTGGCCGAGGTCAGTCGCGCGATGCTGTCGCGCATCGAACGCGGCGAATCGAGTCCCACCGCACAGCTGCTCGGCAAGATCTGCGGCGGACTCGGCGTGACGCTCTCCGTGCTCTTCGCCGGAGCCGAGACGCGAGCCAGCCCGCTCTCGCGTCGCTCCGCTCAGCCGGTCTGGCGCGATCCCGCAACCCACTACCAGCGCCGCCACGTCTCGCCGCCCGGCACCGGCTCGCCCGTCGACATCGTCGAGGTCGAGTTCCCGCCTCGCGGCAGCGTCGCATTCGACAATCAGCGCCTCGCCGGCACGGATCAGCATGTCTGGGTGCTCGACGGCACGCTCGAGCTGGAGCTCGGCGAGGAGGTCTTTCGGCTCGACCGAGGCGATTGCCTCCTGATGCGCTTCGACCGACCGATCCGGTTCCGCAACCCCACGGGACGGCCCATCCGCTACGCCGTCATCGTCAGCCACGGAGCCGCGAGGCTATGACAGCAGCGATCCGCGCCCTGGAAGCAGCCGAGGCCGAGGCGCGCCTTGGCGAGCTGGCCGACATCCTGGTGGACGCCGTCGCGCACGGCGCCTCGGTCAACTTCATGGCGGGATTCACGGCCGACGAGGGACGCGTCTTCTGGCGCCGCCAGCTGCCGGGGCTCGCCACGGGCGAGAAGCGGCTCTACGTCGGCGACGACGGCGGGCGACTCGTCGCGACCGTCCTGCTGACCTTCGCCCATCAGCCCAACGCGCCGCACCGCGCCGAGATCGGCAAGATGCTCGTCCTCTCCTCGGCGCGTCGGCAGGGTCTCGGCCGTCGCCTGCTCCTGGCCGCCGAGGAGGCGGCCCGCGCGGCCGGTCGCACGCTCTTGCTGCTCGACACCGAGAGCGGCAGCGCCGGCGACAGGCTCTATCGAAGCTGCGGCTGGACCGAAATCGGCAGTGTGCCCGACCACGCCTTCCGGCCGGACGGGCGGCTCGCCGAGACCACCCTGTTCTACAAGAAGCTGGGCTGATGCCCTCGCCGATCGGGCACAACGGCGGCCCACCTCTGGAAGACAACGACCCCAATGCTTCGTGGCGGCTGTGGTGCTGGCGGCGCGCGCACAAGCGGGCCTGGTCGGCGCCAAGGGAGATCGCGCTGCGCCGACTGGCTCGCGCGGAGGAGCTCGGCATGACCTATCGCGAATACACGCTGGAAATCCTGGAGCGTGGCCGGCACCTGTGATCGTGGCGGCGCCGGCGGCCCCACTTGCCGTGCGTCGTGGCGCGTGCTGCAAGCCCGTCCACACACCATTCCCACGGGGAGCCGCATGACCGAGACCCTGACCGATCTGGCGGCGACCGAGCTTGCCGCCGAGCGCGTGCTGATCCTCGATTTCGGCAGTCAGGTGACGCAGCTCATCGCCCGGCGGCTGCGCGAGAGCGGCGTCTACTGCGAGATCTGGCCGTTCAACGCCGACCCCGCCCGCATCGCCGCGTTCGGCGCGCGCGCTTTCGTGCTCTCCGGCGGCCCGGCGAGCGTCACCGAGCCAGCAGCGCCCCGCGCACCCGACATCGTGTTCGAGGCCGGCGTCCCGGTGCTCGGCATCTGCTACGGCCAGCAGCTGATGTGCGCCCAGCTCGGCGGCGACGTGCAGGGCTCCGAGCATCGCGAGTTCGGCCGCGCTTTCGTCGAGGTCACGGACGACTGCGCGCTGTTCCACGGCGCCTGGGAGAAGGGTGCGCGCGAGCAGGTGTGGATGAGCCACGGCGACCGGGTGACGCGCCTACCACCCGGCTTTCGCACGGTGGGCGTGAGCGAGGGCGCGCCGTTCGCCGCCATCGCCGACGACACACGCAAATTCTACGCCGTGCAGTTCCATCTCGAAGTCGTCCACACGCCGCACGGCGCGCAGCTCCTGCGCAATTTCACCCACAGCGTCGCCGGCCTGTCCGGCCGCTGGACGATGGCCGGTTTTCGCGCCGCCGAGATCGCCCGCATCCGCGCCCAAGTCGGGCGCGGGCGGGTGATCTGCGGCCTCTCGGGCGGCGTCGATTCCTCGGTGGCCGCGGTGCTGATCCACGAGGCGATCGGCGACCAGCTCACCTGCATCTTCGTCGATCACGGCCTGCTGCGGCAGGGCGAGGCGGAGGAGGTGGAACGCACCTTCCGCGAGCGGTTC
>DATIMU010000125.1:0-2911 GCA_035475015.1 Acetobacteraceae bacterium | reverse complement strand
CCGCCGCCGGATGGGCTGGCGTTCCCGCCGGTCGGCACGGACGACCTGGCGCGCGTGCTGCGTCCGGGAAACCATGACGGCGCGTTGCATCACGCGGGACAGGTAGAAGTGATTTCCTCGGTGCATCGCGACGGCCGGGCGGTCGAGCGGGATTTGCGCTGGGGGGTGTACGTGGTGTTCGAGACGGACAATCCGTACACGATGCGATGCTTCAAGGAATACGGGGTTGTCACGGACGCGTCGGGGCGGATTTCCGCGCTGTATCGGCCGTTTCATCTGATCGGGCTGGAGTTGAACGTTTCCATCTTGTCGGCGGCGCTGCGCGGCGAGGCGACGGGGGCGGCGACCGGGTTCCGCGGCGACGTGGTGGCGGCGGCGAAGCGCGATTTACGGGCGGGCGAGGTGCTGGACGGCGAGGGCGGGGCGTGCGTGTGGGGGCGGCTGATGCCGGCGGAGGCCAGTCTTGCGGTTGGCGGCTTGCCGATCGGGCTGGCGAGCCGGGTGCCGCTGGTGCGGGACGTGCCCGCTGGGCAGTGCGTGACTTGGGACGATGTGCGGGTGGATGCGGCGGATGAGGCTTATCGGTTCCGGCGGGAGATGGAGGCCGCGTTCACCCCTCCCCCGACCCCCTCCCGCAAGGGGAGGGGGCTTTCTTCTCCCTCTCCCCTTGCGGCGGGAGAGGGCCGGGGTGAGGGGTTCGCGTGTTGACGCATTCCGACCCGTGATCCAGCCTTCCCGCGAATGCCGGGGAGAATGGACATGAGCAGCGAGTACAATGTCGGCGACCTGATCGCCGAGTTCCTGGCCCATTGCGGCGTCTCCACGGCGGTCGGCGTGGTGTCGATCCACAACATCCCGATGCTCGACGGCATCGGCCGGCGCAACGCGATCCGCTTCGCGATGGCGCGCGGCGAGCTGGGCGGCGGCCACATGGCGGACGGCTACGCGCGCGTCACGGGCAAGCTCGGGGCGTTCTTCAGCAGCACCGGGCCGGGGGCGGCGAACGCCGTGGGCAGCCTCGTGGAGGCGCGCTTCGCCGCGACGCCCATGCTGCACCTCACCGGCCAGACCGCGACCAAGTTCGCCGATCGCGGCGTGGGGACGGTGCACGACGCGTACGACCAGCTGACCATGCTCGGCTCGGTGTCGAAATCCGCCTGGCGCATCCGCACGGCGGATCAGGCGCTCGGCGTGCTGACGCGCGCGGCAGTGGATGCGCTGACGCCGCCAATGGGGCCGGTGAGCGTCGAGGTGCCGATCGACATTCAGCGCACCCAGGTCGCGCGGCCGTCGTTCGATTCTTTCTCGCTGCCGGTGCCGCCGCCGCTGGCGCCCTCCGAGGCGGCGCTCGACGAGTTGGCCGCACGGGTGGCGAAGGCGAAGCGGCCGATGCTGTGGCTCGGCGCGGGGGCGCGTCACGCGGGCGGGGCGGCGGCGCGGCTGCTCGACATGGGGTTCGGCATGGTGACGAGCCTGCAAGGCCGCGGCAGCGTGCCGGAGGACCACCCGCTCAATCTCGGCGGTTTCAACGGCAACGGTCAGCCGCGCGTCGAGGAGCTGTATCGGACCTGCGATCTCATGCTCATCGTCGGCTCGCGGCTGCGCGGGCATGAGACCGGCGATTTCTCGATCAAGCTGCCCGACGAGCTGCTGCAGATCGACGCCGACCCGCTGGCGAATGGCCGGACCTATGCCAACAAGTTTTTTGTCTGCGGCGACGCGCGCCTCACGCTGGAGGGGCTGGTCAAGCGGCTGCAGGGCAAGTTGCAGGTCGATCCTGGCTTTACCAACCAGGTGCGCGGGCTCAAGGAGAAAATCCGTGTAGAATACGCGGAGAGTCTTGGACCATACGGCAGCTTCGCAGAGCAGCTCCGGAAAATTATGCCGCGCGACGCGCTGTGGGTGCGCGACGTGACGATCAGCAACACCACCTGGGGCCATCGGCTGTTCCCGGTGTACTCGCCGGAGACCAACGTCTATCCGGTGGGTGCCGGGATCGGGCAGGGCCTGTCGCTCGGCATCGGCGCGGCGCTCGGCGCCAACGGGCGCAAGGTCGTGGTGATGACCGGCGATGGCGGCTTCTTCCTCAATGTCGGCGAGCTGTGGACGGCGGTGCAGGAAAAGCTCGACATGGTGACGATCGTGATGAACGATCGCGGCTACGGCGTCATCAAGCACATCCAGAACGCGCTCTATGGCGGACGAAACTACTTTGCCGATTTGATGGGGCCGGAGCTCGGCGACTTGGCAAAGCTCGCGGGGATGCCGTTCTGGCGGGTGTCGCGGCCGGAGGAGCTCGGCAACGCGGTCGAGCGGGCCCTGGCGACCAAGGGGCCGACCTTGGTGGAAGTGGACATGAAGGCCATCGGCGAGATCCCGCCGTATCACCCGTTCAACAAGACGCAACCCGCGCGCACCTGATTTGGGCGCGCTCGGCCTGGCGGCGATCCTGCTGCTGGCCTGGGGGCTGAGCGAGGATCGCCGGCGCATCCCGTGGCGCACGGTGATCGGCGGCGTCGCGTTGCAACTGGTGCTGGCGGTGCTGCTGCTCGGCATTCCGCAGGCGCGGCGCGCGCTGTTCGTGCTCAACGACGCGGCGATCGCGTTGCAGAAGGCGACCGACGCGGGGACGGCGTTCGTGTTCGGCTATCTCGCCGGGCCGCCGCTGCCGTTCGTCGAGGCGCATCCCGGCGCGAGTTTTATTCTCGCGTTCAACGCGCTGCCGCTGGTGCTGGTGATCAGCGCACTCGCCGCCGTGCTGTTCCATTGGGGCGTGCTGCAGCGGGTGACGGCGGGGTTCGCCTGGGTGCTGCGGCGCGTGCTCGGGATCGGCGGCGCGCTGGCGCTGGGGGCGGCGGTGCATATCTTTCTGGGCATGATCGAGGCGCCGTTGCTGGTGCGGCCGTATCTC
>DATIMU010000124.1:0-6227 GCA_035475015.1 Acetobacteraceae bacterium | reverse complement strand
GTCGTGGACGCCTGCCAGAGATCGCACGCGGAGCACGCCTGGGTCAAAGTCGGTGTGTAGGGTGTAGCGGCGTCACTCCCGAGCCAGCGCGCCTCGGCGATGCCACAGCGTGCCGCCCATGCCGAGGAGGCCGAGCGCCAGGGCGAGCACCAGGATCACCCCGGTCGCGAGATACTGCCAGTACGAGTTGACCCCGAGCAGGATCAGCCCGTTGTTCACGACCGCGAACAGCCACGACGCGAGCACGGTGCCGAGCAGGGTGCCTTCGCCGCCGAATAGGCTGGTGCCGCCGACCACCACGGCGGCGATCGCGTTGAGGTTGTAGTTGGGCGCCTGCGTGGCCACGGCGGATGCCAGATAGCCGGTCAGGATGATCCCGGCGAGCCCGGTCAGCGCGCCGGACAAGATGAAGATGCCCAGATACACGAGATGCAGGTCGATGCCGCTGACATGCGCCGCGCGAAGGTTGCTGCCGGCCGCGCGCACCCAGCGCCCCATGTGAAGCCGCCGGAGCAAGACATAGCAGAGACCGCAGACGCCGAGCATGATGAGGAAGCTGTACGGAATTGCGTCGAACACCGCGCCGGTGCCGAGGAGCAAGACCAGGCCATTGGTGACGGGCAGCGCGTTGCCATTGGAGATGATGGCGCCGATCGAGCCGAACACGAACAGGGTGCCCAGCGTCGCGACGAACGGCGCGACCCGTCCGCGCGTGATGACCAGCCCGTTGACCAGGCCGAGTGCCGCACCGGTCAGCACGGAGACGAGCACGATCGCCAGTCCGCTCGCATCGCCCGCGACCGTGAGGGCGACGATCGGTGCGAGACCCATGATCGCCGTCACCGACAGATCGAACGCGCCGGCGATGATGAGCACCGTCATTCCAGCCGCGCCGATGCCGAGGATCGCGGCGTCGTTCAGTACCGCCGCGATATTGCCCAGCGTATAGAAGTTGGGAGCGGCGAAGGCGAGGAGCACCAGGATCACGACGTTCAGAATCCACACGCCGCTCCGCTCGCGCCTGATGCGCACCTCGCGCAGCCGCGCGGCGACGCCGCGCGCCGGTTCCCGCATCGGGTGGTCAGACGACAAGCATCCCCCTTCGCCGATTTCCGCGGCGCAGGCCATCCACCATGAGTGCCACGATCAGTATGCCGCCGAACACCAGATCCTCGTAGAGCGACGACACGTTCGCGACGTTCAGCCCCGCCTTGATCGAGGCGAGCAGGACCGCGGCGCAGACCGTGCCGAACAGGTTGCCGCGACCACCGGCGAGGCTGGTGCCACCGACCACGACGACCGCGATCGCGGTCAGCTCGGCGCCGGCGCCGATCGTGGAGTCGGCGTTCTGCAACTCGGCGGCGACCATCATCCCCGATAGCGCCGCCAGCAGGCCGACCAACGTGAACGCGCCGAGCGTGACGCGATTGACGTTGATGCCCGCGCCGATCGCCGCGCGGACATCGCCCCCGATCGCCGCGACGTGGCGACCGAACGGCGTGCGGTGAAACACGACCCACACGACGGCGAAGATCAAGGCAGCGATGATCGCCGCAAGCGGCAGATAGCCGCCGATCGTGCCGATCGCGAGCGAGCCGAACACGGCGTTGTGGATGGGGACCGTCTCGCCTTGGGTTATCAGCAGCTGGCCGCCCAGGATCATCGATAGCGTCGCCAGCGTCGCGATGAACGAGGGCAGCCGCAGCAGGACGATCAGCAGGCCATTGAGCAGCCCAAGGCCGCAGCCGACCAGCATACCAGCAACGATCACGAGCCAGAGCGGCCAGCCGAAAGCAAGCAGCTCCGCGGCGATGATCGCCGAAAACCCCATGATCGAGCCGACCGAAAGATCCAGCGCCCGCATTGCGATGATAAGGGTCATACCGAGGCCGGTGATCGCCGAGATGGCCGCGCTGACGATGATGCCGTGGATGTTCAGGCTGGTCAGGAAACGTCCGTTCACCGCCGAGAAGATCACGAAGACCGCGATCAGCGCCAGCATGGAAGCTGCCGAATCCGCCGCGAGTATCCGTCCGACCAGGCCTGGCTTCTTCATGGTGCTCCGCTATCCGGCCATCAGCTTGAGAACGTCCTCCTCGCTCGCTTCGTCAGCCGCGAGTTGCGCGACGATGCGGCCGGCACGCAGGACGTAGATGGTGGTGGCCAGCCGGAACAATTCGCCGAGTTCGGACGAACTGACCACGATCGCGATGCCGCGCGCGGCGAAATTGTCGATCGCCGAGTAGATCTCCTCCTTCGCGCCGACATCGACGCCGCGCGTTGGCTCGGAGAGGAACAGCACGCTCGGGCCCGACAGTGCCGCGCGCGCGAACAGCGCCTTCTGCTGGTTGCCGCCACTGAGCGCCGTGATGCGCGCCTCCGGCCCCGAGCAACGAATGCCGAGTGCGGCACGCATGGCGCTGAACGCCCGTCGCTCCGCCTTCAGCGGGATCGGCGCGAGTCCGCCGAGCCGCCGGCGCGGCGATCTCGCGCGGGGCATCGTCGCGGCCGTCTGGGGTGCCTGCAAATCCTCGGAATTGGGGTCGTAGTTCAGGATGACGTTCTCGCGCACGTCGAGATGGCCGAAGATACCTTCCAACTTGCGGTCTTCCGGCAACAGGAACACGCCGCGCCGCGATGCCTCCTTGGGATCGCGCAACGCGACGGCGACGCCGTTGAGCCGCACCGTGCCGCGTTCGATGGGCCGCAAGCCATAGATCGCCTCGGCCAATTCCGTGCGGCCGGAGCCGATCACGCCGGCGAGGCCGATGACCTCGCCGGGATGCACATGAAGACTGATGTCCTGCAGCAGCTCGCCGGACTGTACCCCTTCCAGCTCCAGCGCCGGCAAGCCACCGCGTGCCACCCGCGCCGCATGGTGCGGCTTGCCGCCCTCGGCGATCAGCGAACTCTTGGTCCCGAGCATGGCGCGAATCACCGCCCCCACGTCCGTCTGCCCGATCTCGGCGGTCATGATGCGGTTGCCGTCGCGCAGCACGGTCACCCGATCGGCCAGATCGAAGACCTCCCACAGCCGATGCGATACGTACAGGATCGCGACGCCATCGGCTCGCAGCCGCCGCACGATCTTGAACAATCGCGCGGTGTCCGCGAGGTTCAAGGCCGAAGTCGGCTCGTCCATGATGAGCACGCGGAACTCGCCGAGGACCGCCTTGGCGATTTCGACCAGTTGCTGGTCGGCGACGCTCATGCTGCCCACGATCTGGTCCGGGTCCGCGTGCACACCGAGTTCGCTCAGCACCGCCTCGACCCGCCGCCGCGCATCTCCCCAGCGGATCAGGCCATGCCGCGTCGGTTCGGCGCCGAGAAAGGCATTCTCGACGATGGTGAGCGTCGGGACGACCTCCAATTCCTGCGCGATGATCGAGATCCCCGCGCGGCGGGCGGCCAGTGGGTTGCGAAACTCGATCGGGGCGCCTTCGATCTCGATGCGGCCTTCGTCCGGGTGCAGCCGGCCGCCGAGCATGTTGATGATGGTGCTCTTGCCGGCGCCGTTCTCACCCACCAGGGCGTGGACCTCGCCGGGGCGCAGGTCGAGATCGACGCCGTGCAGCACCTCGACGCCGCCGAACGCCTTGCGTATCCCAGTCGCGCGCACCACGGCGTGACCATGGTCAACGGCCTGGACCGCCTGCGCGCCGAGATCATTCACCAATCCATCACCTCCGAGATCGTGCCTCAGTCAGCGTGCGGACGAATCTGCGCCTCCTTTCGTCCAAAGCCGAATCCGAGACCGCGGATCGTCGGGGAAGCCCATTCGATTCACAAGGACCTCAGTCCGCCTCAGCCGCGCTGGGGCGAGCCGGCGACCGGCTCGGCGTAGTATTCGGCGAGGATGATGCGGATGCAGGCGGCGGCCGGCACCGCGAGCAGCAGGCCGATGACGCCGAACAGGATGGCGCCGGCGACGAACGCGAAGATCACCACGACGGGGTGGACCTTCACCGCCTGCCCGAGCACCAGCGGGCCGACCAAATTGTCGATCGACAGCCGCAGCCCGACCGCGTAGGCGACGAGCAGCGCGGTGGTGGCGAACCGCTCCTGCTGCAACGCCGCCACCGCGACCAGCAGGCCGGAGGCGAGCGGCCCGATCGCCGGGATCATCTCGAGCAGGCCGACGACGATCGACAGCAGCACGGCGTGCGGCAGATGGAAGATCGCGCCATAGCCGATCCATGCGGCGAACGAGGTGTAGCACACCACCACGATCACGCCGACGAGATAGCGGCGGAGCATCGGCACGAGGCGCGGCAGCATCGCCTCGACCCCCGGGCGGCGCTCGGGCGGGATCAGGCGGATTGCGGCGCCGGCGAGCGACGGGCCGGAGATCATGAAATACGGGATCAGCACCAATGTCAGGAACGCGCCGACCATGACCTCCACCACCAGGGTCGCGAGTTGGGCGGCGACGCCGAGGCCGATCGCGTCGCGCGCCGCGCCGATGACCTGCGCGGTGAGCGCATCGGCGGTGAGCTTCTGGCCGAACAGCTCGGTCCCCTGCGGGCCGAGGGCGGCCTCCAGCAGGCGGTGGATCATGCCCGGTCCGTTCGCCGCGAGCTGCGTCGCGTCGCGAAATACCGTCCGGCCGAGCCCGTAGCCGGCGGCCAGGATCACCACCAGCAGCAGCAGATACAGCAGCGCCGCGACGATCCAGCGGCGCCATCCGGTTCGCGCCTGCAGCCAGCGTATCGCCGGGTCGCCGACGAACCCCGCGATGGCCCCCAGCACGAAGGGCAGCAAGGCGAGGCGGATCATGTAGAGCAGCACGGCGACGACGACGAGCACGGCGGCGATCGGCCAGCCCCCGGCCCGCTGACGCCGGACGATCACGGGCGGCCCGGCACCGGACGGCAGACGCGACCCTTCCACGTCGCCCGACCGCGCGCGCGCAACCACACGCTGCGCCACGCCAGCACGGCGGCGAGCGTGAAGCCGGCCGGCATCAGCGCCACCTGCCAGAGCGGGGCGCGGAAATGCCGCGCCGTGCCGATCTCCACCCCGACCACCACGCCCGAGCCGGCCAACGCGAGCAGCACCGCCGGCCACGCCGAGCGATCATGCAGCGCGACCAGGGTGAGGCCGAGCGGCAGCAGCAGCGTCGCCCAGCCCACGACAAGCCCGGCGGCGGCGACCAGCAGCGTGCGGCGCGCGTCGCCCATGATGTCGACGGCGTTCTTCGAGAAGCCCTCCCACAGCCCGGCGAAGTCGCGGTACATGCGGGTCCGCGCGAGGTGCTCGGCGGCGAGCACCCGGACCCGCAGGCCGGCGCGCTTGGCCAGCCGCGCCAGCGCCCGATCCTCGCAGATCTCCGCCCGCACCGCCGCGTGGCCGCCGCTGGCAACATAGGCATCGCGGCGCATCAGCATGAACTGGCCGTTGGCGTTGGCCTCGGGCGAGCCGGGATCGTCGATGTCGCGCAGATCCTTGGCGCACGCGACCATCAGCAGCCCCGCCGGCACGACCAGGCGCTCGGCGAGGCTACCGAGCTCCTGGAACGGCTGCAGCGAGAGCAGGGCGATGTCCTCCGCCTCCGCCGCCCGCACGGCGGAGGCGAGCAGCAGCGGATCGGCGCGCATGTCGGCGTCGATGAAGCACAGCCAGTCGGCGGAGGCGCCCTCCGCGCCGCGCCAGCAAGCGTGCGGCTTGCCGAGCCAGCCCGGCGGCAGCGCGCCCGCCGCGCGCAGCGCGATGCGCGGGTCGGCCGCCGCGGCGCGGCGCGCCAGGGCGGCGGTGTCGTCGCGGGAATCGTCGTCCACCACGACGATCGCCAGGCGGTCAGACGGGTAGGCTTGCGCCGAAAGCGCCGCGAGGCAGCCGCCGATCGTCGCGGCCTCGTCTCGCGCCGGAACGATCACCTGGACCGAGGACATCCGCTGCGCGGGCGGCACGGCGGCAACGGCCTCTCCCGCGTGCACGCGAAACTGCCGCAGCACCCGGGCCAGCAGCCAGCCGACCAGCCCGCACCAGAGCGCGGCAACGGCCAGCGCCGCCACTCAGGAACTCCCGGGAGCGACCAGGAACCGCGCCCGCAGCGTCTCGCGCGAGATCCATAGCTCAGTGCGGGCGCGGCGGAACGGCTGGCGGGTCAGCGCGCCCGGGTTGAACGCGCGCGCGAGCGCCCAGAGCAGGAAATTCTGGCCGAATGCGTGCAGGGCGGCGAGCCCGGCCAGATCGAGCGCGGCGATCTCGAAGCCGTAGTGGCTGGC
>DATIMU010000123.1:0-2004 GCA_035475015.1 Acetobacteraceae bacterium | reverse complement strand
AGGGTGAAGTCACCCACGGCCGCCATGAAGATCCCGGCGGCCATGCCGCACAGAGCGGCACAGACGGCGACGAGCAGGAAGCGGTAGGGCAGCATCGGCATGGCATCATCTCCGGTTCGAGCGATGCCTTGCGGTCTAGCTTCGGCCTCGCGGGGCCGCAGTGATCCGGTTCACACCGCCTACTGGCCGAGCATCTTCTTCTGCTGCGCCTCCATCTGCTGGCGCGCATAGATCGCCTTGTTCTCCTGAACCTGCTGGTTGTACTTCGCGAGGTTCTGGTTGTAGAGCGCCTGGTTCTGGTGGACTTGCTGCTGGTATTTCGCCGTGTTCTCCTGCACCTGGCGCTGGTAGGTCGCCTGGTTCTGATTGACCTGCTGCTGGTAGGTGGCGCGATTCTGCTGCACCTGCTGGCGATATTGCTGCTGTTGCTGGTAGCGCTGCGGGTTCGCCGCATTGCGCTCCCACTCGCGCCGGCGCCACGCCCCGTCATCCCCGCGATACCATCCAGCTCCGCGATCGTAGCCGCCGACATACACCCCGCCGGCGTAGGCGGGGGCGCCATAACCGTAGCCGTAGGCGGCCGGCGGCGCGGCGTAGACCGGGCCCCCGGCGCCGTAGCCATACCCATAGCCCCCGGCGTAGCCGGGCGAGCCGTCGTAGGTGGCCGCCGTACAGCCCGCCAAACCGGCCGACCCGGCGACCACCAGCACTGCCATTGCGCGACGCATCGCCGCCTCCCTGGATTCGTCCACCCGATAGAATGGGCGGAGATAGAGGCAGATACGTGGCAGGAGGCGGGCAGTTCAGCGACGGCCAGCCCCCGCCCGCTCGGCCGCCAGCAGGGCGCGCTTGCGCTCCACCCCCCAGCGGTAGCCGGTCAGGCTGCCGTCGCTGCCGATCACGCGGTGGCACGGCACCGCGAGCGGCACCGGGTTGGTGGCGCAGGAGCGGGCGACGGCCCGCACCGCGCGCGGCGCGTCGATCATGGCGGCGAGTTCGGCGTAGCTGCGTGTCTCGCCGACCGGGATGCGGCCCAGCGCCTGCCACACGCGCTGCTGGAACGCGGTCCCGCGCAGGTCGAGCGGCAGGGCGAGCGCCCGACTCGGCTCCTCGATGAAGTCGAGCACGGCGCGCACCACGTCCCGCAACTCGGCGTCGTCGGCCCGCAGGCGGGCGCGCGGGAAACGGCGGCGTAGGTCATCGAGCAACGCCTCGTCGGGCTCCGCGAAGCCGAGATAGCAGACGCCCTTCTCGGTCGCGCCGACCAGCAGCCGGCCGAACGGGCAGTCGGCGAAGGCGGTGCGGATCTCCTCCCCCGCCCCCCCTCGGCGGAGCGCGCCCGGGGTCATGCCGAGCAAGGCGCCGGTCTTCTCGTAGACCCGGCTTTCCGAGCCGTAGCCGGCCTCGGCCACCGCGTCGGCCACCCGCGCGCCGTCGGCGAGGGCGGCCTGCAGCCGGCGGGTGCGCACGCCCTCGGCATAGCCGCGCGGCGTCAGGCCGGTGTGGTCACGGAACATCCGCAGGAAGTGGAACCGCGAGTAGCCGGACCGCGCGGCCAGCGCGTCGAGCGGCGGGATGGTCTCCTCGGCCTCGATATGCGCGCAGGCGTCCTGCACCACGGCCTCGGCGATGCGCGCACGCTCGCCCTTGGGGTCGCACCGCTTGCAGGCGCGGAAGCCGGCCGCCTCCGCGTCGGCGGGCGTGTCGAAGAAGCGGACGTTGCGCCGCAGCGGCCGGGGCGAGGGACAGGTCGGGCGGCAATAGACGCCCATCGTCGTCACCGCATAGAGGAAATTGCCCGGCTCACGGCGATTGACCGTGTCCCAAAGCGCGTCGTCGTTCGCGAGAACATCGTCGGATTGCATGAGAATCATGGTGGGTTGGCCTTGGCTGTGAGCCTTGTCACTGGTGTATGCGTGGGTCATGGCGGCAATCTGGGGCGGGGACCGTCCCGCCGCCATCCGCGCGTTGCGCTCACTCGACTGGCCGCGTCGGGATCATACC
>DATIMU010000122.1:0-1662 GCA_035475015.1 Acetobacteraceae bacterium | reverse complement strand
CGGGTAGCGGTCGAACCGGATCACGTCGAAGCCGGCATTGTTGAACGGCCGCACGTTCGCCTGCGGCTGCTGGCCGCGATTGTCGGTGTCGATTGCCGGCCCCTTGCCGTGCGACCAGACATAGACCCCCGCCGCGGCCTGCGGCCCGTGCCAGAAATACCGCGCGTCCGGCACGAAGGCATAGTTGCCCGTGCTGATGAGCGGCCCCGGCGGCGGTGCCGATTGACGCGGCCGGTTCCGCCAGACCACGTCGAGGTTCTCGGCGTAGACCGCGCAGTTGGCACCGCCGATGCTCGCGCAGCGCTGCACTGCGACCGAGCGGGCGACGTCGAGGCTCGGTGCCGGCCCGGCCCAGGCAGCGCGGCCGTTGGTCGAGACGGCGAAGGCGCGTGGCAAATTGGCGATGAGGAACTTGCCGTATTCCGCCCGCCCGGTCGCATCGAGCCCCGGGACGGCGGCCACGTCTAGGATCGGCTGCGCGGCGGCGGGGAAGGGGAGGGCGAGCGCCAGGACGGTCAGGATCGTGCGGAGTCGCATGGCCCGCAGCTTGCGCGGAATGGCCTACGGGGGCTACTCCCCGGCCGCCGGATTGCCCCATCGGAGACCGCCATGCCCGCGAAGGATGTCAAGAAAGTCGTGCTCGCCTATTCCGGCGGCCTCGACACAAGCGTGATCCTGCGCTGGCTGCAAACCACCTACGGCTGCGAGGTCGTCACCTTCACCGCCGATTTCGGCCAGGGCGAGGAGCTGGAGCCGGCGCGCAAAAAGGCGGAAATGTTCGGCGTGAAGGAGATTTTCGTGCGCGATCTCCGGGAAGAATTCGTGCGCGACTTCGTCTTCCCGATGTTCCGCGCCAACACGCTCTACGAGGGCCAATACCTGCTCGGCACCTCGATCGCCCGGCCGCTGATCGCCCAGCACCAAATCCAAATCGCCGAACAGGTCGGCGCCGACGCGGTGGCACATGGCGCGACCGGCAAGGGCAACGACCAGGTGCGCTTCGAGCTGGCCTACTACGCGCTCAAGCCGGACGTGAAGGTGATCGCGCCGTGGCGCGAGTGGGACCTCACCAGCCGCACCAAGCTGATCGAGTTCGCCGAGGCACATCAAATCCCCATCGCCAAGGACAAGCGCGGCGAGGCGCCGTTCAGCGTCGACGCCAACCTGCTGCACTCCTCCTCCGAGGGAAAAATCCTCGAAGACCCCGCCATCGAGCCCGACGAGATGGTCTATCAGCGCACCATCAGCCCGGAGGACGCACCGGACCGTGCCACGATCATCAGCGTCGATTTCGAGCGCGGTGACCCGGTGGCGATCGACGGCGCGCCGCTCTCGCCCGCCGCCCTGCTGACCCGGCTGAACGAGTTCGGCCGCGCCAACGGCATCGGGCGGCTGGATCTGGTGGAAAACCGCTTCGTCGGCATGAAGTCCCGCGGCGTCTATGAGACGCCGGGCGGCACGATCCTGCTCGCGGCGCATCGCGGCATCGAGAGCATCACGCTCGACCGCGAGGCGGCGCACCTCAAGGACAGCCTGATGCCGCGCTACGCCGAACTGATCTACAACGGCTTCTGGTTCAGCCCCGAGCGCCGGATGCTGCAGGCGCTGATCGACGAGAGCCAGCACTCCGTCACCGGCCGGGTGCGCCTCAAGCTCTACAAG
>DATIMU010000121.1:0-2545 GCA_035475015.1 Acetobacteraceae bacterium | reverse complement strand
GTGCGCCAGCCGAGGCTGAGGAAGCTGACCAGCAGCACGATCGCCAGCGCCTCGAGGAAGCTGTCCTGGAACTCGCCCACGTCCTTGGCGACCACGTCGGGCTGGTCGTTCAGCCGTACCGCGTTCACCCCGAGCGGCAGGCTGGGGGCGATCTCCGCCATGCGCTGGTCGATCCGCCGGCCAAGGTCGAGGATGTTGCCGCCCTTGGCCATCGAGATGCCGAGCGCCAGCCCGGGATGGCCGTTGACGCGGAAGGTGGATTCCGGCGGATCGACGGTGCCCCGGCTGATGGTCGCGAGGTCGGAGAGCGGCACGAGATGGCCGTGCACGCCGATCGGCAGCTTGCCCAGCATCGCCGGGCCGTCGATCCCGGCGCCGGTGCGGACGAACACCCGGTCGTGCTTGGTGTCGGAGAAGCCGCCGGCGACCACGCCGTTCTCGCGGCGGATGACGTCGAACACCGCCTGCGCGTCGAGCCCGAGCTCGGCCAGCTTGCGGTAGGAGAAGTCGACATAGATGCGCTCCTCCTGCTCGCCGAAGATCTGCACCTTGCCGACGCCGGGCACACTCAGCAGCCGCTCGCGCACATCCTCCAGCACATGCTTGAGCTGCGGCAGGCTGAAGCCGTCGCCGGTGAAGCCGTAGAGGATGCCGAACACGTCGCCGAATTCGTCGTTGAAATACGGCCCGCGCACGCCGGCCGGGAACGTGCCCTGGATGTCGCCGATCTTCTTGCGCACCTCGTACCAGAGGTTCGGCACGTTGGCCGGCGGCGTGTCGTCGCGCAGCGAGATGGTAATGATGGCGCGGCCGGGCTGGGTGGCACTCTCGGTATAGTCGAGCGATGGCAGTTCCTCGAGCTTGCGCTCGATCCGGTCGGTCACCTCGCGGGCCATCTCGGCGGCCGAGGCGCCGGGCCAGTCGACCTGGACGATCATCTGCTTGATGGTGAAGGGCGGGTCCTCGGCGCGGCCGAGCGCCATGTACGCCCAGGCCCCGGCGGCCAGGATCGCCAGCATGGCGTAGAGCGTCAGCGCGCGATGGCGGAGCGCCCAGGCGGAAAGATTGAGGCGCCCGCCCCTGCCGGCCCGCCGATCGCTCATCGCGCCGCCCTCATCGGGTGGGGCCGGTCCACGCGGTCACGGGCATGTCGGGATCGAGCTGGAGCCTGCCGGCGGTCACCACCTCGTCGCCGGTCGCCAGCCCCGACGCGATAGCCACCGTGCCGTCGGCCCGGTAGGCGGCAACCTGGACGGGGCGCAGGGCGGCGCGCTGGCGGCGCGGGTCGAGCACCCAGACCGCCGGGCGTCCGCCCTGGTCGGCGATGGCGGTGGCCGGCACCAGCGCGACGGGGGCGCCGGCGGGATGCACGAAGCGCACGGCGGCCGTCATGCCGAGCGCCAGATTGTGCGGCCGATCCAGCAACGTGATTCTCACCGCGAAGGTTCGGCTGGCCGGATCGGCCAGCGCGCCGATCTCGCGCAGCCGCCCGCGCAGCATCTCCCCCGGGCTCGACCAGAGCGTCACGGAAATGTCGGTAGCGGACCGCACCTCGCCGAGCCGGTTCTCGGGCACGTCCACCAGCACCTCGGTCTCGGCGGCGTAGGCGATGCTCGCGACCGTCTGCCCGGCCGTCATGACCTGGCCGACCTGGGCGGGCAGCGCGGTAATCAGGCCGTCCGCGTCGGCGCGCAGCGTGGTGTAGGAGAGCTGGTCGCTGGCCAGCGCCAGCTGGCGTTCGGCCTGGGCGAGCTTGGCCTCCGCGCTCAGCATCGCCGCCTGGCGCTTGTCGAACTCGGAGGGCAGGAAGGCGGCGGATTTCTGCCCCATCTTGCCGTAGCGCTCGAACTCCGCCCTGGTGTTCACGGCCGCGGCCCTGGCGGCGGCGACCGCCTGCTCGTCGGCCTGATGGGTCAGGCTGAGGTCGGTGGGGTCGAGCTTGGCGATGACCTGGCCGGCCTTGACGAAGTCCCCGATGTTCACCGGCCGCTCGATCACCTTGCCGGCGACGCGGAACCCGAGTTCGGCGAGCACCCGGGCCTGGACGGTGCCGGAATAGGTCAGCGACACCTCCGACGGCGTCATCTCGACCGTCTGGACACGCACCGGCCGCGGCTCCGCGGCCCGGACGGTCGCGGGGCAGATGAAAGCCATGAGGAGGATCGACAGAACGCGGACGGCGCGCGCGGCGGGGTTGGGTTCCAACAGGGGCACCTCTGTCGGGCCTGGATGTCAGGAATTGCTTAATGATTGGTTAAGCGGACGCGAGGAGCGTGCATCGGCTCCCGCTGTCGCGACTTCTTGCCCCTCCGGCGCTCGTCGTCAAGCGGACTTTGCTTTCCAATCAGGAACGAAGCCGGCGATTCTGACAAATCAGAAACGAAAAACGGCGCCGGAGGGCGCCGTTTCCGTCGAGATAGCTGGAGCTTAGCCCCTGCGGCGGCGGCGGATCAGCCCGAGGCCGACCAGACCGGCACCGAGGATCGCCATCGAGGCTGGCTCGGGAACTACCGTCGTCGAGACGAACTGGCCGGAACCAGCGCCA
>DATIMU010000120.1:0-2832 GCA_035475015.1 Acetobacteraceae bacterium | reverse complement strand
GATGATCGCCTTGGGCGCGCCCGTGGTGCCCGAGGTGAAACCGATGCGCGCCCAGGCCTCGCCCGGTACCGGCGGCAGGGTGGTGAGGTCGCCGGGCGCTTCGGGAATGTCCTCGATCGTCACCGCGTCGCAGCCGAGATCGCGAAACGATGCGGCCTCGCTCCGCGTGGTGAGCACGAGGCGCGCGCCGGATAGCGTGAGCGCGTGGCGCCGCTCGGCCTCGGTGTAGCCGGCGCTCAGCGCGGTCTCCGCGACCCCGGCGAGGCGCAAGCCAACGCCTGTCCACACGGCGGGAATGCCGTTGCGCAGCGAGGTCGCGACCGGCTGGCCGGGCTGGATGCCGCGCTCGCGCAGTAGATGCGCGATACGCGCGGCACGGCCGGCGAGTTCGCGGAACGTGATGCCGCGTTCGCCGTCATGCACCGCGATCCGCTCGGCGTGGGCGTTCGTGGTGGCGAGCAGGTCGCTCGCCCACGGGATCGTGGCCAGCATCGCGGCGGCGCTACTTCTCCGCGACGACGGGATTGCGCAGCAGGCCGACGCCGGTGACTTCCACTTCCACATTGTCGCCCGGCTTCAGCCATTTCGGCGGCTTGAAGTAGGCGCCGACGCCGCCCGTGGTGCCGGTGACGATCACGTCGCCCGGTTCCAGTTGGGTGAAGGTCGAGCAGTACTCGATCAATGTCGGAATATCGAAGCAGAGATCGCTGACCGGCGCGCGCTGCCGCTCCTCGCCGTTGACGCGGGTGAGCAGCGTGCTCTCGCGGATGTCGGCGATCTCATCCGGCGTGATCAGCCAGGGGCCGAAGGCGCCCGAGTGGTAGAAATTCTTGCCCGGCGTGAACTGGCCGGAATGGCGCTGCCACTCGCGGATCGAGCCGTCATTGTAGCAGGAGTAGCCGGCGATCACGCTCTGCCAATCTGTCTTCTTGACGTGCCGGCAGGTCTTGCCGATCACCACCGCGAGCTCGCCCTCATAGTCAAAAGTCTCCGAGGCTTTCGGCGCGATCAGGTTCTCGCCGTGGCCGACCTGGCTGTTGGGGAAGCGGACAAAGATGATCGGCTTCTCCGGCGGCTCGCGGCCGCCTTCGGCGATATGCGTCATGTAGTTGAGCCCGACGCAGAGGATCTTTTCCGGGTTGGGGATCGGCGGCAGCAGGGTTACGGCGTCGAGCTGGAAATCGGCCTTCTTGCTCGCGTCGGATTTCAGCGAGGCGAGCTGCGTCAGCGCGTCGCGCAGGCTCGGCGCCTTGGTCCCGCAATCGATCACGCCCGAGCCGTTGACGATGCCCCAGCTCGCGCGCCCGTCAGGGCGGCGGAAACTGACGAGTTTCATGGCGGTGCTCTCCTCCCGATCCGCCGCTATCGTTACGCCCCGCCCGGCCCCTCGGCAAGCGGGCCAGGCGCCACCTCCTTGTAGTATTGCGGTGCCTCCTCGCGGCGGAACATGCCGTAGTCGCGGATCACCCGCACGCGCCGATGCCGCACCTCCGCCGGCACGGAGGCGAGGTCCTCGCGCGCCGCCTCGCGCCAGGCGAGCATCAGGAGCAGCTTGCCCGGCGTCAGGATCGCGTCGAACAGTTCCCAGCTCACCAGCCCCATCGCGCCGTCGCGCAAGCCGAGCCAGCCGGCGATCTGCTCGGGCGTGGCGTTGGCCGGCATGTCCGCCGGGCGCTGCATCTCGACGATCGAGATGGCGCGTGCGTCACCCATCTCGGTCTCGTCGAGGCGTTGCTCGCGCAGATGCTGCCCCTGTGGAACGTGCGTGTCGGAAACCACCTGGCCGACGCGCAGGTGGTAGTCGGAAAATATCTCGAAGCGGCCCTTCTCCTGCACCTGATGGTGCAGCGCCTGGGTGCGCCAGCGCACCAGCGCCTTCTCGTCGCGCCAGGTGGAGAGCGAGAGAATCCAGCCGGGGCGGCGCAGCGAGCCGTAGCGGATGTTGTCGATGAAGCCGTCGATTTGCTCGAGTTCGGGCTTCAGCAGCTTGGCCTGCTCGAGATAATCGTCGAATTTTTCCGCCTTGGGGTGGACTTCAAAGAGCACGATGAACATCACGATCCTCCCGGTTCGTCGCGGCCTTGGAGAAAAATCTCGGTCTCGCGGTAGAGCGCGTAGCGGCCCTCCTCAAGATGCAGCAGATGGCCGGCGCGCGCGATCTTGACGTCACGCCGGATCGGCGAGGCGGAGAGCGCGTCGAACAGCCAGGCGGCGTCGGCGTCGGTGCACAGGCTGTCCCAGTTGCCTCGGACGATCGCGACCGGAGCCTGGATCAACCTCGGATCATAGGCCAGCCGGCCGGCCCAGGCGTCCTGGATATCCTGCAGCGGGCCGAGCGGCACCTGCACGGCCGGCGGCGTGCGGGTGCGGCTCGCGGCGTCGCCATCGAGATACGCCTCGCGCCATATCGCAAAATGGCGTTCGAGCATCACGGGGGCTTCATCTCGCGGCGTGTCGGCGATGAAGCGGTCCCATTGGTCCTGCACGGAGACGAGTTTCCAGGCTGGCAATCTTGGCGGCGCCGCTTGTCCGTCGCGCTGCGCGATCGGTCCGAAGAACACCATGCGGCGGACGAGATCGGGGCAGCGTCCGGCGAAGCGGCCGGCGGCGATGGTGCCCCAGGAATGCGCGATGATCGACAGCGCGCGCGTCGCGTGATGCGCGGTGATGATGCGCACCGCCGCCTCGATTTGCCGGCTGGCGTCCTCGGCGCGGCCGAGCGGGTCCGCCGCGTCGGCCGGTTGGTGCATCTCGGGGTGCGCATCGGACAGGCCGTAGCCGTGGAAATCGAGCCCCCAGACATGGCAGCCGGCGGCGCACAGCTCGTCGCGC
>DATIMU010000119.1:0-2164 GCA_035475015.1 Acetobacteraceae bacterium | reverse complement strand
TGCGCGCGCTGGAATGCTGGCTGGCGGCGGCCGGCATCACCGAGGGCTCGGTGTTCCGGCGCCTCTGGCTGCCGCCCCGGGCGAATCCGGCCGGCCCCCCTGCCCTCCCTCCGCAGCCATTCCACCGGCTGCCGCCGGCGGAACCTTCGGCTGCTCGGCCCCGCATGGGCGCCAACGCGATCACGCCGCAGAGCGTGGCGCAGATCATCCAGGCGCGCGCCGTCGCGGCCGGCTTCCGGCGGCGCGACCTCGGCGGCCACTCGCTCAAGCGCGGCGCGCTGACCACCGGCATGGAGCGCGGCGTCCACCCGGCCAAGCTGAGGCGGCTCGGCCGCCACAAGAGCTTCGACGTGCTCGGCGAGTATCTCGAGTTCGGCGACCTGTTCGACGGCCATCCGCTCAGCGGCGTGTTGTAGCGCTTGCGGCGGTCAGCGAATCCGGAAGTCCAGCAGGCGCCAAAGCTCGAAATCCGTGATGCAGGTCACGCCCATCGTCACGCACACGTCCGGGATCTTGCGGTTGGCGCGCGTCCGGCCCGGTTTCGAGACCTCCCGCGTCACCACGATCCGGTCGGGCATGCCGCGCGTGGCCGCGATCAGAAAGGGATCCCTGCCGATTTTCACCAACGCCACGTCGGTGAGGTCAGGCGCATAGCCGGTTGCGACGACCTGCCGCAGGTAGGCGCCGTCGGGCGGCTCAGCCAGCACGATCGCGCGTTTCACGTCCGGGCGCTGAAGCCATTGACCGAGCAGGTCCTTGGAGCCCGCCACCTCGTCGTAGATCTCGATAGGCATCTTCACCCTGCCGCCCTTGGCCTGCTCGAACAGCCAGGCCCAGAACGGCTCGATGCGGTCTATCGGATAATAGTCGGCGTGCGCTCGGATGAGCACGTTGGCGTCCGGCAAATAAAGTGTCATGCCGCGCGCGGGCGCGCATGCAGAAGCAAGTCGACGTTGGAAGGGCTCACGCCGAGAATTTTGGCCGCCTTCGTGTGCGTAAGGGTATCTTCCTGGAGGGCGCGGCGCACAACGTCGAGCAGCGCGGTCCCGAGCCGGGATCTGCGCACGATGTAGAAGCCCGGCCCCGTGTCGTCCGGCTCCCGCGTCTCGCGCGTCCGCCGCCGCTCCGCCCGCCACCTGTCCGCAAAAATCTTGAACAGCGCGGCCGCGATATCATCGGAGATCCAGCCGCTCATGAGAAAGCGGTAGGTGACGACACCCTGAGAGACGTTCCAAGCCTTCGCGACGTTGTCGGTGAGCGCGAGTGCCCGCAAAACGTCCGCCCCGCGGGCGCTCTGCAGGCCGGCGACGGCCTCCGGCGGGAGCAGGAACTCTCCAGCAACGCCGTTGCAGAAACGCTCCACCTTGTTCGCGTGTGCGCCACGGAGCGGCCCGCTGACGCCGGTCGCTCCGATCCAGATGTGGGCCAGCTCGTGCAACAGCGTGAATGAGCGTGCCGGGGCGGCGTCGTTGTCGTTGATGACGACGAACGGGGCAATGTCGTCGGCCAGTGCGAATCCCCTGAACACGTCCTCGCTGATGTCGGAATGGTGGGTGCCGAGATCGCCGAGCAGCAGCACGTAGATCCCCGCCCGTTCGGCGGCACCCCGCAGCAGTGTGAACAGCGCGGCGGCGCCCCGCGCCCGCCGTTGCTGCGCCACCGTGACGCTCAGCGTCTCCCGGATCCGGGCCGCGACGCTCGCCGCGCCCAGGCTGATGCTGCACGATCCGACGAACGCGAGAGACCGGGTGACCTCATCGTCTACCAGCAGCTCTCGCAGCATCTCCTGGCGCGCGCGGACGTCGCGAATCAGCGCGTCCAGCATCGCGTTGTCGCGCGGGGACACGGCGCCAGGTGCCGTGCGGAAGTCTTCGCCGCGCTCTGCGCGCGCTGGCGGTTGGGGCAGGTAGAATGCGACCAAAGGTCGGCGATAGACCGCGACCGCCTTCTGCAGCAAGCCGCGGCTCACCGCCCTGGTCCCCTTTTCCGCCTGCAGAAGTTTCTCGGCTGCCGTGGTCTTGGCCGTGTCCTTCAGGCCGAGCCTGCCCGCGGCCTCCTCGGCGGTCAGCCCGGCGGTCTCCCGCGCCCATGCCAGTATCCGGGGATTGATGTGCTCGACGATCGCCATTGTGCGTGCGAGGGCCTCCTTAAATCCAGCTTAGAT
>DATIMU010000118.1:0-5643 GCA_035475015.1 Acetobacteraceae bacterium | reverse complement strand
GAGAACGCCGAAAGCCAGGACTACGTCGAAGGCCCCAAGGCGTTCGCCGAGAAGCGCAAGCCGAACTGGCAGAACAAGTAGGCGCCCGATGCCGCAGCACATCGACTACTACGCCTCGCTCAACTCGCCGTGGACGCATCTGGGTGCGGCGCGCATCGAGGCAATGGCGGCGAAGCACGGCGCCACCATCCGTATCTGGCCGGTCGACTTCTCCGCCATCTTCCCCGCTTCCGGCGGCCTGCCGCTACCCAAGCGCGCGCCGCAGCGTCAGGCCTACCGGTTGATGGAGTTGCGCCGCTGGCGCGAGCGTTTAGGCGAGCCGATCCACATCCAGCCCAAGCACTTCCCCGCCAACGAACTGCCGGCGGCGTGTTGCGTCATCGCCGTGCGCGAGACGATCGGCGACGCGCCGGCAATCCGGCTCGCGCATCGTGTATTGCGCGCGCTGTGGCAGGAGGAGCAGGACACCGGCGACCCCGCGACGCTCGCCGCGCTGATCCGCGACGTCGGGCTCGATGCCGACACCGTGACGCGGCTCGGCGCCGACCCGCAATGGCTCGCGCGACGCCGCGCGGATACCGAGGCCGCCCTCGCCCGTGGCGTGTTCGGCGCGCCGAGCTACGTGATCGGCGATGAGATCTTCTGGGGACAGGATCGGCTGGAGTTCGTCGATGAACGGCTGGCACGAGGAGGAAACCGATGATGGCGACCGCGACCCCGCCGCTGCCCGCCGCCCTCAACATGCAAGGACGGCGCGTGCTGGTCACGGGTGCCGCCAGCGGCATCGGCCGCGCCACGGCAGGCGTGCTCGCCCAGCTCGGCGCGGAGCTGGTCGTCACCGACCGCGCACCGCTCGGAGATACGCGCGCCGAGGTCGAGGCGCTCGGGGTGACCTGCACCGAGATGCAGGGCGACCTCACCGACGATGCGTTCCTCGCGCAACTCCTCGCCGGCGACCGGCTGCACGCGCTGGCGCATTGCGCGGCGATCCTCGATGGCCGGCCGTGGCGCGAGGACAAGAATTTTCGTGATCGGTTCCATCGCGTGATGGATGTCAACGTGCGCGTGCCGCTGCAACTGGCGACCTTGGCGATCGACCACATGGCCGATCACGGCGGCGGCTCGATCGTGCTCATCGGCTCGGTCGCCGGCCGCACCGGCGGCACCTCGCCGAACACGCCGCCGGACTATTCGGCGTCCAAGGGTGCCGTGCACGCCTTGATAAGATTGCTGTCGCGCAACGCGGTGGCGCGCGGCGTGCTGGTCAACGGCGTGGCGCCCGGGCCGGTGCAGACGCCGATGACGACCGGCTTCAATCTCGTGCCGCAACTGCCGATGCGGCGCATGGGCAGGCCCGACGAACTGGCATGGGTGATCGCCTTCCTCTGCACACCAGCCGCGAGCTACATGTCCGGCGCGCTGGTCGACGTGAACGGCGGCACCTACGTTGGCTGACAGGAGAGCACTACGATGCCCAAGACCCCCGAGTATTTCCGCGGCAAGACCGTCATCATCACCGGAGCCGCGAGCGGCATCGGCCGCGCGACGGCGCTGATCTTCGCGCGCGAGGGTGCCAACGTGGTCTCCGCCGACATCGACACCGAGGGCGCGCGTCGCACCGGCGAGCAGGTCGTGCAGCTCGGCGCGAAATCGCTCGTCGTGCCGACCGACGTGACCTCGCGCGAGCAGGTGACGGAGATGGTGCGCCGCGCCATCGACGAGTTCGGCACCGTGCATTTCGAGTTCAACTCGGCGGGTGCCGCGCTGCGCCGCTCGAAGTTCCTGGAGATCGACGACGCGCTGTTCGAGAAGACGTTCGACCTCAACGTCAAGGGCGTGTTCTACGGGATGCAGGCGATCCTGCCGCACATGTTGGAGAACGGCCACGGCGTAATCGTCAACGTCGCCAGCATGTCGCACAAGCGCGGCGGACCGGGAACCTCGGTGCACTACGCTTCGGCGAAGGGTGCTGTGCTGACCATGACGCTGGGCGTGGCGCGCGAGTTCGCCGATCGCGGCATCCGTTGCCTCTCGGTCTCGCCCGGCCCGATCAACACGCCCTTCCAGGCCGCCGCGCAGACCGCGCCCGAGGTGGTGCAGCGCTTCCGCGACGACGTGCCGATGAAGCGGTTTGGCGAGCCCGAGGAGATCGGCGAGCTCGTGTTGTTCATGTGCTCCGACGCCTGCCCCTACATGACGGCCGACACGGTCTACGTGAACGGCGGCGGCGGCTGGCGCTAGATCGCCAGCCCCGGCACCACCTGCGCCTGCAATCTGCGCAGCGTCTCTTCGTCCAAGGTAACGGCCTTCCGGGTGGCGAGATCGAACGCCACCCCGACCACCGCCGCCGACGCGATTGGCTCGCCGGTCTCGGCGTTGTAGAGGAAGTGGCACCATTCGCTCGTCTTGCCGCCAACCGCGCGCAGCCCGCTGCGCATCTCGACGATGTCGCCGAGACGGGCCGGGGCGCGATAGATGAAGCGCTGCTCCAGCGCCGCACCTCCCAGCCTCTCGGTTTCGGCGCTCGGCCGAGGCCGCTCCGCGAGATGCGGCAACCCGTCCCAGATGCGCGCGACGACACTCTCGGAACGCATCAGCCCATGCTCGTCGGCATCCTCGGGCGTAACCGCGCCCCGGTGCATCCGCCGTAATCCGAGTGCGAGCGCGCGCGCCATCGGCAGCGGCTCGCCCGGCGGATCGGACGACAGGCCACGCGGCGCCGCGTAGTCGGGTACCGACACCATCAGCGGCTCGGCGCGCGTCGCGATCCCATCGGGAAGATCGCCGCCGCTCTCGCCGACCAAGGCCACGTCCTGCACGAGCGTCGTTGCGACCGAATCGGTGATGCTGTTGCGGATTTCCAGATACACGCGGAACTCCGCCCCGTGCCACGCCACCAGGCCGCCGCGAATGGCGAACGGCGTGCCGGGAGGCATCTCGCGGGCGAAGCGGATGTGCTGATCCCGAGGCACCCAACGCAGGTCGCGGGCGCGCATCGCGGCCGGGCCGAGGCCGAGCTCGATGCCGAGCGCACCAAGTGCCGCATGACAGCGTGCGAGATAGTGCCGGACATTCATGTGCCCCATGATGTCGCACTCCCAATTCTGCACGCTGCCCATCAGGAGCTCGATCATCGGTAGCCTTCTCGGTCGGGGGGCGCAGGATAGCGGCGGGAGCGAACTTGCCAAGCCGCCCGATGGTGCGTCCACAATGCGCCGGAAGAACGCGGGAGAGGCGACCATGCTGAGCAGGGCGCAGAACGAGATGCTGACGCGGACCGGGCCGGGCACGGCGATGGGCGATTTGTTCCGCCGCTTCTGGATACCCGCGCTGCTGTCGCGGGAGTTGCCGGGGCGCGACGGACCGCCGATGCGCGTGCGGCTGCTCGGCGAGAACCTCATCGCCTTCCGCGACACCGAGGGCCGCGTCGGGCTGGTCGATTCCCGCTGCCCGCATCGCGGCGCCAACCTATTTTTTGGGCGCAACGAGGAGTGCGGCATCCGCTGCGCCTATCACGGCTGGAAATTCGACGTGAACGGCGATTGCCTCGACCTCCCGACCATGCCGCGCGGCAACGCCGGTTACGAGAAATTGCGCGGGAGAGTGCATCTCACCGCGTATCCGACCCGGGAGTGGGGCGAGTTCGTCTGGGCCTATCTTGGGCCGCCCGACGCAATGCCGGAACTGCCCGAGATGGAGTTCGCGCTGCTGCCGCCGGCACATCGCTTCGTCGCCAAGAAGCTGCAGGAGTGCAACTGGGCGCAGGCGGCGGAGGGCGGCATCGACACCGCGCATTTCTCCTTCCTGCACGCCCCCGTGGCGCGCGAGGCAGCCGCGCTGCGCGACGTGATCGCCGGCATGACCAAGGGTTATTCCGCGCGCACGATGGGGCAGAACCAGATCCGCTGGATGCAGAATGACGGCGCGCCGCGCTACACCGTCGTCAAGCACGACGCCGGCCTGCTGCTCGGCGCCGCGCGTCACGCCGATGACGGCGCGCTCTATTGGCGCATCGCGCAGTATCTCCTGCCCAATCACGGCTACGCGCCGGGCACCGCGCGCGGCGAGAACTATCACGGACAGACCTGGGTGCCGATCGACGACGAGAATTGCTGGGTTTATACCTATACGTGGAACCCCGAACGGCCGCTGACCGATGCCGAACGCGACTCGTACGCGAATGGCGCTTCGATCCATGCCGAGGTCGACGCGAATTGGCAGCCGGTTCGCAACCGCTCGAACGATTACATGCTCGATCGTGATGTGCAGCGCCGGGAAAACTTCACCGGCATCAAGGGCATCTCCGAGCAGGACGCCGCCATCCAGGACAGCCAGGGCCGCATCGCCGACCGCACGCGCGAGCAGCTCGGCCCGACCGACGCCGGCGTCGTGCAGTTCCGCCGGCTCATGCTGCAGGCGGCGCGCGATCTTCGCGAGGGCCGCGCGCCGGAGGCGTCACGCCGGGCGGCCGCCTACCGTGTACGTTCGGGCGCGATCGTCGCGCCGGGCTCGCTGCCGTTCGCGCAGGTGATGGTGGAGCGGTCCGGGCACCGGCTTGGTTGTTTCGATCGTTCCGATGCGGGCGTCCCCGACAGTAGCGTCGCTCGCGGAATCGGTGCAAGCGGGTGAGGATTAGCAAGTTGGCGGACTTCAGTCCGCCTTCCGCACCTACACTCGCTTGACGTTCCAGAACAGCACGAACCCGTTCAGCACACCGGCAATGGAATCGCGGTACGCGGTCGCGATCAGCACCTGGCCGAGCGGCACGTAGGGCACATCGACGAGCGCCTGCAGCTGCAACTCCTCGGCGATCTTCTTCTGCGCGGCGACGTCCGGCGCGTCCAGCCATTGCGTGCGCAGTTCCTCGATGCGCGGGCTCGACGGCCAACCCGGCTGGCCGCCCGCCTCGCCCTGACCACGCAGGAAGGCGTGGCCGACGGGATTATACTGGTCGAGCCCTGCCCAGAACGTGTTGAACACGCTCCAGCCGCCCTGATCCGTGGGGTCCTTTTTGGCTCGGCGCTGCACGACGGAGCCCCAGTCCATCGCCTGATAGTCGACGTTCAACCCGGCCTTCTGCATGGTGTCGGCGCACACGTCGGCCAGCGCCTTGAGCACTGGGAAATCGGTCGGCGCCAGCAGTACGACCTTTTCGCCTTTGTAGCCGGCGGCGGCGATCTCCTTCTTCACCGCGTCGTAGTCGCGCGGCCCACGGAACACGTCGAGCCCCGCGTCGCTCGCCATCGGCGTGCCGGGACAGAACAGGCCGGTCGGGACATGGTGCATCTTCGGATCGACGCCGGCCACCGCGATGGCGAAATCCTCCTGGTTGACCGCCTTGAGCAGCGCGCGGCGGATCGCCGGGTTGTTGAACGGCGCGGTGAGATGATTGAGCCGCATGGCGCCCATCAGGCCGGTGGGGTCCTGGATCTCCACCTTGATATGGCCGTTGCGACGCAGCAGCGGCAGCAGGTCGCCGGTGGGGTTCTCCCACCAATCCACCTCGTTGCTTTCGAGTGCGGCGGCGGCGGTGGCGGGGTCCTGGATGATCTGCCACTCGACACGATCGAAATTCACGATCTTCGGCCCCGCCGTCCAGACCGGCTTGCCACCCTCGCGCGGCTTGTAGTCGGCGAAGCGCTC
>DATIMU010000117.1:0-4794 GCA_035475015.1 Acetobacteraceae bacterium | reverse complement strand
TGGGTGTAGTAATTGTCGCCCGACGTGTAGAGGCCGCTGAGCTCGGAGTTCTCCGCCGGCGCGATCCGCGCCTCGATCTCCAGCACGAAGCTGTCGGGCGCCTCGGGCACGACGAGCGCGCTCGGTTCCAGGGTGTAGCGGCCAGCATCCAGCGCCTGGCCGTCGAGCTGCAGCGACACCAGCGTCAGGCCTTCGCCGTCAAGGCGCAGGGGCGCGCCCGGCTCGGTGCCGGCGGGATTGCGGCGAATGGCAAGGCGGGACGTAACCCGCGTGGCGGCGGGATCGAGCGCGAAGGTCAGGTCGACGGTGTCGACGAGGAAGTCCGGCACGCGGTAATCCGCGCGATGCACGGCGCGCGGCGCGACTTGTGTGGCTGTGGACACGCGGCTCTCCAGGGTCATCCGATAGAGCGCGAAACTCGGGGATCGGCCCAATCAAGTCAATCAAACCACCCGTTGCTTGCAGGACCGCCGCCCGACGGGACAGAGTGGCGGGATGACCACGGACACCGACCCGCTGCCCCTCGATCGCGGCCTGTTCGGCCAGCTGCGGCGTGACGCCGGCACGGCCTGGGAGGGCTACGTGGCGCACGAATTCGTGCGCGCGCTCGGCGCCGGCACGCTGCCTGAGCGGGCGTTCCGCCATTTCCTGATCCAGGACTATCTGTTCCTCATCCACTTCGCCCGCGCCCACGCGCTCGCCTGCTTCAAGAGCGCGACACTCGCCGACATTCGCGCCAACGCCGCCGCCGTCACCGCCATCGTCGATGTCGAGATGCCGCTGCATATCTCGTATTGCGCGAAATGGGGCCTCTCCGAAGCGCAGATGGAGGCAGCACCCGAGGCGATGGAGACGATGGCCTACACGCGCTTCGTGCTGGAGCGCGGCCTGGCCGGCGACCTGCTCGACCTGCAGGCCGCGCTGGCGCCGTGCCTGATGGGTTACGGCGAGGCGGCCGAGCGCCTGATCCGCGATCCCGCGACGCGGCTCGACGGCAATCCCTACGCGGAGTGGATCGCCGCCTACACCAGCGACGGCTACCGCACCGCCGTTCGCGAAGCGATCGAGGCGCTGGACCGGCTGGGCGCGACGCACGGCGCGGAGGTGCGCTACCCGTCACTGCGCGCGACCTTCACCGCCGCCACGCGCCTCGAAGCCGCGTTCTGGGACATGGGCTGGGCGGCGCGGGAATGATCGCGTGAGAACGGACATCACTGGTCCGACCTCGCGCATCTATTTCTCGCAGCGGCTGCGGTTGCACTACGTGGACTGGGGCAACCCGACCGCGCCGCCATTGCTGCTGCTGCATGGCGGACGGGACCATTGCCGCAACTGGGACTGGGTGGCGGACACGTTGCGCGGCGAGTGGCACGTCATCGCGCCCGATTTGCGCGGCCACGGCGACAGCGCCTGGTCGCAGGCCGGCAACTATACGATGGCCGCCTACATCTACGACCTGGCACAACTCGTCCATCAGCAAAAGCTGGCGCCTGTCACCATCGTCGCACACTCGCTCGGCGGCAATATTTCGCTCCGCTACGCCGGGCTCAATCCCGACCACGTACGCAAGCTGGTCGCGATCGAGGGGCTCGGCCCGTCGCCACGGCAAACCGCGAAGCAGGCCGGCGTCAGCATCGTCGAGCGGATGCACGCCTGGGTGGACGAGCAGCGCGGCCTCTCCGGCCGGCTGCCGCGCCGCTATCCCAGCATCGAGGCAGCACTCGCGCGAATGCAGGCGGAGAACGCGCATCTCTCGCCCGAGCAGGCGCGGCACCTCACGCAGCACGGCGTCAACCAGAACGAGGACGGCACCTACAGCTGGAAGTTCGACAATTACGTGCGCATCTCGCAACCCTACGACATGACCACGAGAGAAATCGAGCTGCTCTGGTCACGCATCGCCTGCCCGACACTGCTGGTGTACGGCGCGGAGAGCTGGGCTTCCAATCCCGAGAAGGACGGCCGGCTGCGGCACTTCCGCAGCGCCGAGGTGGTCTCCATTCCGGGCGCCGGGCATTGGGTGCATCACGACCGGCTCGACGTGTTCCTGGCGGAATTGCGCCGCTTTTTGGCGGAATGAATTCCGTCATCGACGCTAGGTTCCCGTGATGAACGACTGGTCGTTGTCGGCTGGCACCGGCGCATCCGGGTGCAGGAGGCTTTCCCGCTTGAGATCGGCCCACAGCGCGGCCGGGATCTTGTGCTGCAGCAGCTTGAGGTTGGTCGCGAACTCGTCGACGTTGCGCGGGCCGGGGATGATCGCCGAGACCACCGGATTCGCCAGCGGGAATTGCAGCGCGGCCGCCGGCAGTGACGCGCCGTGGCTCTCGCAGACCCGCCGGATCGCCGCCACGCGCGCGACGATCTCGGGCGGTGCCGCGTCGTAGTTCCAGGTGTCCCGCCCAGCGAGGATTCCCGAGTTGAGCGGGCCGCCGATCACCAGCGTCGTCCCGGCCGCCTGGCATTTCGGGATCAGGTCATCGAGTGGCGCCTGCTCCAGCAGCGTGTAGCGGCCGGCGAGCAGGAAAGCGTCCCACTGGCCGAACTCCATTACCGCCATGCAGGCTTCGCGCTCGTTCACGCCGATGCCGATGGCCCGCACCGCGCCGGAACGCCGCAACCCATCGAGTGCGCGATACCCGCTGTCACGCAGCGCGCGCATATGCTCGGCGTTCTTCTCCGCCCCGTGCTGGTACACGCCGATGTCGTGCACGTAGAGAATGTCGATCCGCGCGAGGCCGAGGCGCTGGAAGCTGTCCTCCATCGACCGCATGATGCCGTCATAGGAATAGTCGTACACCACGTCGAACGGCAGCGGCGGCTTATGTCCGTCGCGCCCCTCCGCGGCCTCGTTCGGACGCAGCAAACGACCGACCTTGGTGGACAGCACCCAGTCCGCGCGCGGCTTGTCGCGCAGCGCGTCGCCGACCCGCCGCTCCGCCGCGCCGACGCCGTAGAACGGTGCGGTATCGACATAGCGCACGCCGTCGGCCCAGGCGGCGTGGACGATCGCCTCGCTCTCCTCGCGCGTGACGTCGATCCGGCTGGAGCCAAGCGTGGCGGTTCCGAGACCGAGCGCCGTGACGTGCAGGTCGGTCCGGCCGATCCGCCGCATCTGCCAACTCAGCATGGCCAATCTCCTTAGCGAGAGGCGTGATCTTCCCAGAGCGACCCGCGCGCGGCAAGCTGCGCCGGAAGGAGCAGCCCATGCCACAGCAGCGATTGCGCGCCGTCTTCATGCGCGGCGGAACCTCGAAGGCGGTCATGTTCCGGCAGGACGATTTGCCCGCCGATCGGGACGCCTGGGCGCCGATCTTCCTCGCTATCATGGGCTCGCCCGACCCGAACGGGCGCCAGCTCGACGGTATGGGCGGCGGCATCTCTTCGCTGTCGAAAATCTGCGTCATCGGGCCGCCGAGCCGCAACGACGCTGATGTGGACTACACCTTCGCACAGGTCGCCGTCGACCGCGCGATCGTGGATTACTCCGGCAATTGCGGCAACATGTCCTCGGCGGTGGGGCCGTTCGCGGTGGACGAGCGGATCGTGCCGCGCCCGAACGGCGGCAACGCGACGGTGCGCATCCACAACACCAACACGCGCAAGATCATCATCTCCCGCTTCGGCATGGATGGTGAGAACGCGGCCGTGACGGGTGATCTCGCGCTGGATGGCGTCGCGGGAACCGGCGCACCGATCCGGCTCGACTTCGCCGACCCGGCCGGCGCGCGCACCGGCCGGCTGCTGCCCACCGGGCGCGCTACGGACACGCTCGACCTCGGCGGGTTCGGCCGGATCGAAGCCAGCGTGATCGACGCGGCCAATCCGTGCGTGTTCGTGCGGGCCGCCGATCTCGACCGCACCGCGACGGAGCGGCCGGATGCGCTCGAACGCGATACTGCCCTGCTCGACAAGCTCGAAGCGATCCGCCGCGCCGCCTCCGTCGCGATGGGAATTGCGCACGATGCCGACGCGGCCGGCGCCATTCCGGGCATTCCCAAGGTGGCAATGCTTGCGGCACCCGCCGAGTTTCGCACCTTGTCGGGTCGGGTGCTCACGCCAGGCGATACGGACATCCTGGTACGGATGATCTCCGTCGGCCAGCCGCACCGCGCGGTGCCGCTCACCGGCGCCCTCTGCCTCGCCGTCGCCTGCCGCGTGCCAGGCAGCATCCCGCACCGGCTCGCCGGCGCCGGACGCAACGGCGATCTCAGGATCGGTCACGCATCGGGCGTCGTGCTGGTCGCCGCCGACGCGCGGATCACCGCCAGCGGCATCGAGGTGCCCTACGCGACCGTCTACCGCACGGCGCGCCGGCTGTTCCAGGGCGAGGTGTTCTACCCGACGTTGGAGCGTCGCCAGGCGACGTAGCGCTTGATCCCCTCCTCGATCGGCACCTTGGGTTGCCAGCCGATCGTCTGCTCCGCCTTGGCCCGGCTGAAGCGCAGGTGATCCACGCTCGCCGACTTCACCGCGCGCGTGTCCTCGCGGTGCTCCGGCGTTAGATTGGGCGTCTCGCAGGCAGCGAGCAGCAGATCAACCACGCGGTTGAGATCGGTGTCCACGCCGGTCGCGATATTGAGCACGTTGCCGCTCGAACGGCTGCCCATCGCGGCGAGGCAGGCATCGGCAACGTCCGTGACGTAGATGTAGTCGTGCACCTCGCTGCCGTCGCCGAGAATGACGGGACGCTCGCCGCGACTGATCGCGTCATAGGCCTCCGCGACGAACACCGCGTTGACCGCGCGCGCGTGCTGCCGCTCGCCGTAGACGGACGAGAAGCGCAGGGCATTG
>DATIMU010000116.1:0-1737 GCA_035475015.1 Acetobacteraceae bacterium | reverse complement strand
CCACGCTCCTCCAGCGCGCGGGCCAGCGCCACCGAGGTCATGGAATAATCCGTGAAGAACATCGCCCCGCCGAAATGCATCGTTTTCTCCCTTCCCACCGTGCTTCGCCGGCGAGCTTAGTCCCGGAAAGGTGGCGGGATAAATCCCGCCCTACGAAGCAGCCGGGTAGGCGGAATTCATTCCGCCTCCCACAGCCTCCTAGCCGACGGCCGTCAAATGGAGTTCCATCCGGCGGCATCGAGACGGAGAGGAGACGCGCCATGCGGGAAATCGGGCATTTCATCGGCGGCCGCGCCGCAGCCGGGGAGAGCGGGCGCTTCGCCGATGTGTTCAACCCCGCGCTGGGCGAGGTCAGCGGGCGCGTCGCCCTGGCCGGCCCGGCCGAGATCGACCGCGCGGTCGAGGCCGCCGCCGCCGCGTGGCCGGCCTGGGCCGCCACCCCGCCGCTGCGCCGTGCGCGCGTCATGTTCCGCTTCCGCGAACTGCTGGAGCGCGACCGCAAGCAACTCGCCGCGATCATCACCGCCGAGCACGGCAAGGTGCTGTCGGACGCCGAGGGGGAGGTGCAACGCGGGCTTGAGGTCGTAGAATTCGCCTGCGGCATCCCGCATCTGTTGAAGGGCGAATACACCGAGGCAGTGGGCACCGGCATCGATGCCTGGTCGATGCGCCAGCCGCTCGGCGTGGTCGCCGGCATCACGCCGTTCAACTTCCCCGTGATGGTGCCGCTGTGGATGATCCCGGTGGCACTCGCCTGCGGCAATTGCTTCATCCTCAAGCCCTCGGAAAAGGACCCCTCGGCCAGCCTACGCATGGCGGAGTTGCTCGCCGAAGCCGGATTGCCGGCGGGTGTTTTCTCCGTGGTGCAGGGCGGGCGCGAGGCGGTCGAGCGCATCCTCGAACATCCCGGCATCGCGGCGGTGAGCTTCGTGGGCTCGACGGCGATCGCCGAGACCGTCTATCGGGGCGGCACGGCGCACGGCAAGCGGGTGCAGGCACTGGGCGGGGCGAAGAACCACCTCGTCGTCATGCCCGACGCCGATCTCGACGACGCCGTCGATGCGCTGATGGGCTCGGCTTACGGCTCGGCCGGCGAGCGCTGCATGGCGGTCTCGGTCGCGGTCGCGGTGGGCGGCGTCGCCGACCGGCTGGTCGAGAAGCTGGAGCCGCGCGTGCGCGCCCTGAAGATCGGCCCGGGCACCGACCCCGAGGCCGAGATGGGGCCGCTGGTCACCGGCGAGCACCGCGACAAGGTTTCCAACTACGTCGGCATCGGCGAGCGCGAGGGCGCCAAGCTGGTCGTCGATGGCCGCCGGCTGTCGCTGCAAGGCTACGAGAAGGGCTTCTTCACCGGCGGCACGCTGTTCGACCATGTGCGGACCGACATGCGGATCTACCGGGAGGAGATCTTCGGCCCGGTGCTGAGCGTGGTCCGCACGCCCGACCTGGGCGGCGCGGTGGGCATGATAAACCAGCACGCCTACGGCAACGGCGTGGCGATCTTCACCACCGACGGCGGGGCGGCGCAGGATTTCGCCAAGCGTATCGAGGTCGGCATGGTGGGCGTGAACGTGCCGATCCCCGTGCCGATGGCGTTCCACAGCTTCGGCGGCTGGAAACAGTCGCTGTTCGGCGACCACCACATCCACGGATCGGAGGGCGTGCGTTTCTACACGCGCTACAAGGCGATCACCCAACGCTGGCCCGCCGGCGCGCGCAAGGGACCGGAGTTCGTGA
>DATIMU010000115.1:0-5878 GCA_035475015.1 Acetobacteraceae bacterium | reverse complement strand
CTTACCGGACGGCTTGAAAGTCACGATTTTGACAGGTCTCCATCCAGAGCCCTGCGCAGCACGCGCAGGTCGGCCCATGCGGCGCGCCGGCCGGCGGGACTCGCAAGGAGCGCGGCAGGACTTGCGGTGGCCAGGGCAGGGACTGGCGCGGCGAGGCCCGGGACGGCCAGATCGGCCCACGTGCCGCGCTTCCGGCGACGCGATCCGGTGGCCGGCAGCAGGGTGCGGGCCGCGAGCGGGCCCAGCAGGACGAGCCTTCGCGGGGCGGCCAGGGCGACGTGTCGCAGCAGGAACGGCAGGCAGAGGGTGATCTCCGTCTCGCTCGGCGGTCGACCGCCGGGCGGGCGCCAGGGGACCAGCATGGCGATTTGCACATCGTTCCGGCCCAGGCCGATGCTGGCGAGCATCCGGTCGAGCAACGCGCCGGGGGGGCCGACGAACGGGCGGCCCGAGCGGTCCTCGTCCTCACCCGGCACATCGCCGACGAGCATCAGGCGGGCTTCCTTGTCGCCCTCGCCAAACACCAGGTTGGCCGCCGTGTCGCGCAGCGGGCAACCGTCGAAATCGGCCAAGGCGGTCCGCAGGGCGGCGAGGCTGTCGGCTGCCGCGGCGGCCTGCTCGGCCCGGATAGCGGGTGCTGTGGTACGCGCGACGGGCATCACCGCGCGCAGCGGCGCGGGCACCTCCTCGCGCGACGGCGCGGGCACCTCCAGCCGCGGGGGCGGCGTCGGCGGCGTGAGCGCGGGCCGTGTCCGGTCGACCGGCGCCTCGTCGAGCGCCTCGTCGGCGCCCCACTCGATCTGCAGCTTGAGGGCGGCAAGCGCGTCGTCCATCGGGCCACTCCTGCAACGCGGCGCGACTTTGCGCAACGCCGGCACTCTGCCTAGTTTGCCGGAGACGCCCATGGCGAGGGCAAGCACCACGGGCAGGGCTGGAGGAGAAGATGGCGGAAGACGGATCGGCTGACGGCGGCGCGCCGCAGGAAGCGCCCCGGGAGGCAATGGAATTCGACGTGGTGATCGTCGGCGCTGGTCCATCGGGTCTCGCCGCCGCCATCCGCCTCAAGCAGATCGCGCCCGATGCGTCGGTCTGCCTGGTGGAAAAGGGCGGCGAGGTCGGCGCGCACATCCTCTCGGGCGCCGTGGTGGAGCCGCGCGCGCTCGACGAGCTGATCCCGGACTGGCGCGACAAGGACGCGCCGCTCACCACCAAGGCGAGCGACGACCGCTTCCTGTTCCTCACCGCGACCCGCAGCTTCAAGCTGCCGACGCCGCCCCAGATGAACAATCACGGCAACTACATCGTCTCGCTGGGCAATGTCTGCCGCTGGCTGGCGCAGCAGGCCGAGGCATTGGGGGTGGAGATCTACCCCGGCTTCGCCGCCGCCGAGGTGTTGGAGGAAGGCGGCCGCGTGGTCGGCGTCGCGACTGGCGACATGGGCATCGGCCGCGACGGCCAGCCCACCGAGAACTTCCAGCGCGGCATTGAGCTGCGCGCCACCTATACGCTGTTCGCGGAGGGCTGCCGGGGCTCGCTGTCGAAGCGGCTGATCGCGCGCTACGACCTGCGCGCCGGCCGCGACATGCAGACCTACGCGCTCGGCATCAAGGAGCTGTGGGAGATCCCCGCCGCCAACCACAAGCCGGGGCTGATCGAGCACAGCGTCGGCTGGCCGCTCGATCGCGGCACGTACGGCGGCTCGTTCCTCTATCATTTCGGCGAGAACCTGGTCTCCTACGGCTTCGTGGTCGGCCTCGACTACAGCAATCCGTGGCTGTCGCCGTTCGAGGAGATGCAGCGCTTCAAGACGCATCCGGCGGTGCGCGGGCATTTCGAGGGCGGCCGGCGGATCAGCTACGGCGCGCGGGCCCTGAACGAAGGCGGGCTGCAGTCGATTCCCAAGCTCACGTTTCCCGGCGGCGCGCTGATCGGCGACGCGGCGGGTTTCATGAACGTGCCCAAGATCAAGGGCTCGCATACCTCGATGAAATCCGGGATGCTGGCCGCCGACGCCATCGCGGAGGCGCTCGCCGACGGCCGTCCGGCCGAGCCAGCCTCCTATCCCGACAAGCTGCGGGCGAGCTGGGTGTGGGACGAGCTCTCGGGCGTGCGCAACATCCGCCCATCCTTCGCCAAGTTCGGCATGTGGGGCGGTCTGGCTTACTCGGCGCTCGACACCTACCTGTTCCGAGGCCGCGCGCCGTGGACCTTCCATCACCCGCACAAAGACAACGAGACCCTGGTCGAGGCGGACAAAGCGGAAAAAATTGCCTACCCGCGCCCCGACGGCGTGCTGACCTTCGACCGGCTCTCCTCGGTGTTCATCAGCAACACCAATCATGAGGAGAACCAGCCCGGGCACCTGCACCTGCTGGACCCGTCGAAGGCGATCTCGGTGAACTGGGACCACTATCGCAGCCCGGAGACGCGCTACTGCCCCGCCGGGGTCTACGAGATCGTCGGTGCCGAGGAGGGCCATCCGCAGCTGCAGATCAACGCGCAGAACTGCGTCCACTGCAAGACCTGCGACATCAAGGACCCGACCCAGAACATCGACTGGGTGACCCCCGAGGGCTCGGGCGGGCCGAACTATCCCGGCGGCATGTAGCGCGGTGAACCCTTCGGCGAATTAACGGAGGGGAGGCCGCAGCGCACATGACACGGGCAAACCGGGACTGATAGTCTGTGCGGATGCAGCATGTCCGCACCAGCCTCATCGCCGTCGCACTCCTGACCGGATGGGGCGTCGCCGCCGTCGCCGATCCCACGCCCACGGCGGGCTCGCATCGCCGGACGGCCCGGTTCGTGCCGACGGGACTTTATGCCGACTACCTGGACGGGCGGTTCGCGCTCGCCGGCTCGGATGCGAACTTCGCGGCAGAGTCATTCCTGCGAGCCCTGGCGCTCGACCCCGGCAATGCGGAGCTGCAGCAGCAGGCATTCCTGGCCTCTCTCCTGAGCGGCCGACCCGAGGCGCTGCAGCTCGCGCGGCAGATGACCGACAATGCCGCGGCACAGCTGCTGCTCGCCGACCGGGAGGTGAAGTCGGGGAACTGGGAGGGTGCCGCGCAGCGCTTCCGCTCGCTGCCACGGCAGGGCGCGACCCAGGTGCTGCAGCCGCTGCTGGTCGCCTGGGCACAGCAGGGTGCCGGGCATACCGACGCCGCCCTCGCCACGCTGCGCCCGTTCGTCGAGGGACAGCGGTTTCGCGGTGTCTACGCGCTGCATGCGGCGCTGATCGCCGATGCGGCCGGCCGCACCGCCGATGCCGGTCGGCTGTATCAGCTCGCCCAGAAAGAATACGGCGGCATGAATGTGCGGCTGGCGCAGATCCTGGCGAGCTGGCAGGCCCGGCAGGGACGCAGCGCGGAGGCCCTGCAGACCCTCAAGGCCCTCGCCGAGACTGCCCCGGACGTGGCGATCGCCCTGCCGACCTTGGCCGCGAGCTTGACCGCGCGGCCGGTGGCGCGCCCGGCGGAAGGCATCGCCGAGGCCTATTTCGCGATGGCGGCCGCGCTGAACGCGCAGGAGGCGACGGAATTCTCCATGCAGCTGCTGCGTCTCGCGCTGGACCTGCAGCCCGACTTCACCGCCGCGCGGATGCTGCTCGCCGAGACCTACGCGACCGGTCACCATCCCGCCACCGCCTTGCACACGCTGTCGACCATTTCGCCCAATGACCCGCTCGCCCCGATCGTCCAGCTGCGGCGCGCCGCCCTGCAGGCCGAGATGGGCCGCACCGACGAGGCGGTCAGCGCGCTGGAGCAGATCGCCCGCGACCATCCCGACAGTCCGCTGCCGCTCGCGCAGGAGGCCGACATGCTCCGCGCCAAGAGCCGCTTCTCCGACGCGATCCCGGTCTATGACCGCGCCATCGCCCGGGTCGCGGAGCCGACGCGGTCGGCCTGGCCGTTGTTCTACGCCCGAGGCATCGCGGAGGAGCGGTCGCACCAGTGGACCAAGGCGGAGGCGGATTTCAAGGAGGCGCTGCGCCTCGCGCCGGATCAGCCCTACGTGCTGAACTATCTCGGCTATTCCTGGGCGGATCAGGGGCAGAACCTGGCCGAGGCGCGGCAGATGCTGGAGAAGGCCGCGGCGCTGCGGCCGAATGACGGGTCGATCGTCGACAGCCTCGGCTGGGTGATGCTGCGCCAGGGCGAGACCGAGCCCGCCGTGCGCTCGCTGGAGCAGGCCGTGGAGATCTCGCCCGAGGACGCCACCATCAACGGTCATCTCGGCGACGCCTACTGGGCGGCCGGGCGCAAGCTGGAGGCCGGCTATCAGTGGCGTCGGGCGCTGACCCTCAACCCCGACCCCGACGACGCGGCCAAGCTGGAAGCCAAGCTGCACAACGATTTCGGCGGCGCGAAGAACGGCTCGGGGGAGTCGGCGCACAATATCCAGTAGCGGGTGGGCGGCCCCGAGATGCTGACCGAGGTTGGGCCGGCCAAGGTCAACCTGTTCCTGCACGTCACCCGCAAGCGGGCCGACGGATACCACGAGCTCGACAGCCTCGTGGTGTTCGCCGGCGCCGCCGACGTGCTGCGCGGCGACCCGGCGGAGGCGCTGTCGCTGACGCTCGATGGCCCGTTCGGCGCGGCACTCGGCGCGGAGCCGGACAACCTCGTGCTGCGCGCCGCCCGAGCCTTGGCGGCGACGACGGGGCGGCCCGCCGGGGTGCGGCTCACTCTCGAGAAGAACCTGCCGGTCGCCTCCGGCATTGGCGGCGGCTCGGCGGACGCCGCCGCCTGCCTGCGGTTGCTCGGCCGGCTTTGGGATGTGACGCCGGCCGCCGAACTCGCCCTCTCGCTCGGCGCCGACGTGCCGGTCTGCCTCGCCGGACGGGCCGCGCGGATGGCCGGAGTGGGCGAGCGCCTGACGGCCGCGCCGGCGCTGCCGGATTGCGGAATGGTCCTGGTGAACCCCGGAGCGGCGCTTGGCACCGCCGACGTGTTCCGCGCGCGCGCGGCGGAGTTTTCCTCGCCCGCGCGGCTGCCGGATGGCTGGTCGGACGCGCCATCGATGGCGGGCGATCTCGCGGCGCTGAGCAACGATCTGGAGGCGCCGGCGATCGGCCTTTGCCCGGCGATCGGCGATGTGCTGGCCGCGCTGCGGGCGGTGCCCGACTGTCTCCTGTCGCGGATGAGCGGTTCGGGGGCGACGTGCTTCGGGCTGTTCGCCGACCCCGCCGAGGCCGTGCGGGCAGCCGCGGCACTGCGGCGGCCCGGCTGGTGGAGCTGGGGCGGCGCCGTTCGCCGCGCGTGAGGCGACTGGACTTTACGGGACTTGCGGCACCACCTATCACGAGCCGCGCATGGGGCGTCGCCAAGTGGTAAGGCAGCGGATTTTGATTCCGCCATGCGGAGGTTCGAATCCTCCCGCCCCAGCCAGCGCCCATCCCCTCATTCCGAACCGGTAAGACAATCTTCGTGGAATCGCGCGAGGATGGGTCTGTGGTTTCGATCCATTTTGTCCGCAACAGGAGGCGCGCGTCTTGCCAGACATGGGATTCGCGAAGTGCGGAGGGGAGCACGCGATGGCGCCGATGGATGCCGCGCGTCCTGGCGATCCGCCCGCCCAGGGGCTCCCCGCGCCGTTTCTCGCGGGACAGGCCAGCGTGCCTGCGTACGATTTCATCGTCATCGGCAGCGGCCCGTCCGGGCGGCGAGCAGCGGTGCAGGCGGCGAAGCTCGGCAAGTCGGTGCTCGTGGTCGAGAAGGGCCGCCGCGTCGGCGGCGTCTCGGTCCATACCGGGACGATCCCCTCGAAGACGTTGCGCGAGACCGTGCTCAACCTGACCGGCTGGCGGGAGCGGGGGTTCTATGGCCGCGCCTACCGGGTCAAGAAGGACATCCAAGCGCGCGACCTGATGGCCCGG
>DATIMU010000114.1:0-1924 GCA_035475015.1 Acetobacteraceae bacterium | reverse complement strand
GGTGCGCACCGCCCGGGCAGCCGTGGCGGTGCTGCTGATCGGCGGAATTGGGCTGACCCTTCCTCCGCAGACACGCGACATGCTCGCCTTTCTCGACGGCAATCGGGTGTGGGCGGCGATCAGCTTCCAACTCGCCCTTATAGCGTTTGGCGGCTCCGCCTGGTTCTGGTCGCGTGCGGCACTCGCTGCCCGATTCGGCATCGAAGACTCGCAGCGTCGCCAGCCACCGGGTCCCGACTTCGATTGGGTGGCATTCACCTGGCTGCCACGCCTCGTGCTTATCGCGACCTTCCTGGTTGGCCTGGTGATCGCGATCCGGAGCCAGAGCTTTTGGACGGTTGCCGGAGCCGCCGCGTTAGGCGGGTTGGCTCTGCTGATTACGATTATCCGGCCTCATCGCGCATCGGCGGGTCCGCCGCCGGCGCCCCGAGGCGGGGTCCGCACCTGGATCCGAGGAGGTGCGTCGGCGCGGCTGCGCGCGCTGCTGCAGCGTGCGCCATACGGTGCGGGTCCGGCGGTGGCGCTCCTGGTGCTCGGACTGGTGCCGTTGGTGCTCGGCTTGATCGAGGCGTTTACCTCGGCACTGCTCCTGCCCAATCGCCTGGCCCTTCTGTTTCCTGGGCCGGCGATCGCCCTGTTGCTACTCGGGCTGATGATCGGCCCGCTGGTGACGGCGACCTTCGTGTGCGATGGGCTGACGTTGCAATGGCGGATTGGGCGGCTCCGCCTCGGTCCCCGGCGGCCGCCGGTGCTGATCCTGATCCTGCTCTATGTCTTCGTCTTCGTTCCGGCGCTCTTCGACGTGCACACCGTTCGGGTGATCGATGCCGAGCCGGCGCGGCGCCAGTCACTGGATACCTTGTTCGCCGTGTGGACGCGGCGTTGCGCCCCCGCGACGGGGCCGGTGCAGCCGGTCATCGTCGCGGTCTCCGGGGGCGCCACGCGGGCTGGCTTATGGGGTGCGGCGGTGCTCGACCGTGTCCTGCAGGCGCAGCAGCCCGGCGGCCCGGCGCTGTTCGCGGTCAGTAGCGTGTCGGGAGGCTCGCTCGGGGTGGCTGGAGCAATGACCCTGCTCAGCCGGGAGGACCCACCCTGCCATACTGCGGACCTCGCCCCGCTGCGTCCGGTGACGGACAAGCCGGTGCCGCTGGCTGGCGACGCACTCGGTCCGCTGCTCGGCGGATGGCTGCTCAACGACATCCCTCGGGCTGCCTTCGATCCGATCGCGGCGGTAATCCGCTGGGTAACGGGCGCTCAACCACGCGGCGGCGACAGCGCCGAGGCGATCGAGCACGGGTTCGAGGATCTCTGGCGCGCGGCACGGCCGGAGGGAGCGCCGGGATGGGACCAACCCTTCTTGTCGCTGTTCTATACCGATCACGCTGGGACGTACCGGGAGGGCATGCCGCTCTGGTTTGCGAACGGCACCGACGCGACGACCGGCAATCGGGTGATCACCGCGCCTATGGCGGCGCCAAGCAACAAGAACGATGGCACGACGCCGTGGCCGTTCCGGGGCGCGCGCGACTTCCACACGCTGATGAAGGCCGACGTGCCGATCGCCACGGCGATCAACAACACGGCGCGCTTCCCGTACCTCGAGCCGTTCGGCGAGATGCTCCCGGCCGGCGGGCGAACGCAGGTCGGCTCCCTGGTCGATGGTGGGTATTTCGAGAACGAGGGGCTGCAGACCGCGCTCGAGCTCGCCGAATGGCTCACGGCACATCCCCCGCCCGGTCGGTCGGTGCAGCCGATCATCGTGCAGGCGACTGGCGACGGCGAGGCGAGCGTGGCGGCCGCCAACGTGATGACCTGCGCCAACGCGTCTGATGGAGCATTCATTCCCGACGACAAGCACAGCGCGTGGCAGATTCTAGCCCCGCTCCTCGGCCTCAACCACGTCCGCGGCGGTCACTCGGCCGCG
>DATIMU010000113.1:0-9707 GCA_035475015.1 Acetobacteraceae bacterium | reverse complement strand
CGGCATCGCCCCGGGATGCGCCTCGACCGGCCCGCGCGGCGACGCCCCCGGAGACGCCCCCGGAGACGCCAGAGCGGGCGGATGCCCAGGCGATGCTGGACCGGGCGGATGCCCGACCGCTGGCCCTGGCCCGTGCTCGCCCGTGGTCGCCTGGGGATGCGCGGGCGGCGGGACGGGTCGGGCCGCCGGGTTCGCCACGGCGCCGGGGGGATGCGGCACGATGGCTGGCCCGGGGGCGCCGCGCGGCGATGCAGTCGCGGCGCGCGACCCCGGCGCGGCGAGCGGCGGCAGCGCCGGCCGGTTGGCCGGTCCGGCGTGCGGGGTCGGCGGCGCGGTCGGGTTCACGGCGGCGCCCCTGATAGCTGGGCCCCTGATAGCTGGGCCCCTGATAGCTGGATTGTGCAGCGGTGCCGCGCCGGGGCGGAAGGTGCCGGCGGCGATCGCCGGTCCTGGCGCCGCCGGTCGCGCCGCAGCCGCCACGCCGGCCGGCGGCGGCTTGAGGTGCAGGCGGCCGGCCAGCGCCGGCGAGACCCCAGCCGTCGCGGTGGTCGGCGTCACCGGCACGCGGCCGACGATCGGGCGGGCATGGCCGAGCTGGGCCACCGGGATCGGCCGCGCGGCGCCGTTGACCGGGCGCGAGGTCACCATCGCGGCGGCCGGCATCCCGGTCGCGGCGACGCGGTTGACGTAGTTGTTCACCGTCACGTCGGCGATGCGGGTGTTGCTGATGTTGGTGACGTTCCGCACCTGCCGGACATTGACGCCGCGCAGATAGTTCGGACTGGTCCGATACCAGGGATGATAGACCTCGCGTGGCCCGAGCGGCAGCCAGCCGACGGCGAGCGCCCCGACCGCTCCGACCGCCACGCCGGCGGCGAAGGCGGTGCCGGGGTCGAAGAAGCTGACCAGCGCCGGCGCGTAGATCGGTGGCGGCGCCTCGGCCACCGTGTATTCGGCGGGCACCCAGGCCCATCTGCCGTCGATTGCCACCCAGCGGCCGTAGTGGAACGGCGCGAAGCCCCAGGGCGCGTCGTCGACCCAGGTCCAGCCCCACGGCTGCACATAGGCCCAGTGCCCGTCGCGATAGGGCACCCAGCCTGACGCCACCTGCGGATACCAGACCGTGCCGTACTGCGGCGAGGCCTGCCACTCGCCGTAGCGGCCGAGATCCTCGCCGCCCGACATCTCGGCGACGACGGCTGGAGGGGCAGCGGCGGCCTGACGCGGCGCCGGTGCCTCGGCCTTACGCTCGGCGTCCAGCTGTGCGGTGACGAAAGCGTCGGGCTGCGCCGGCCCGACCTTGGCCTGGAAATTCTCTGCCCCGGTGATCTCCGCCGTCTGGTTGGCGCCGACCTGCTGGGAGAGGTTGTCGGCGGCGATCTCGGCGGTGCCCTCGAGCACGGTGACGAGGGTGGGGTGCTCGGTGTCCCCGGCGACCACCGCGTAGCGCCCCGGCGTGCGGATCGTGACCACGCCGCGCGGCGTCTGCACCACATCGGTCTCGCCATCGCCGAGGTGGCGGACCCGGAGATAGACCTCGCCCTGCGGCTCGGTGGCGACCAGCGATTGCTCGTCGAGCGTGTCGACGTCGAGCTCGGTCTGCTCGCCCATCACCAGCCGCGTCCCGGCGACCTCGATCTCCGCCCGCCCGCCCGGCTCGGTCCAGAACGCATTGCCCGAGGTGACCGGATAATTGAGCGTCGCCGGGCTCCAATGGTCCTCATCGGCGGTGTGGAACGAGACCGTGCCGGCGATCTGCGCCAATCGCCCGACCCGAGCCGGCGGGTCGCCCGCCTGGCGAGACAGCGACGGGGCAACGCCGGCGAAGGACACCGCGGGGGCCACCGTCAGCGACAGGGCCACGGCGGCGGAGATCAGGCGGAACAGCAAAGGGTGCATGGTCACGGGCGTATTCCTCGATCGCGCTCACAGCGTGGGCGGGGAAAATGGTCAAATAGCGACGCAGACCGTAGCGCCGGCTCACCCCCGCAGTTCGCTGCCCAGCAGGCGGTAGCCGACTCCCGGCTCGGTCGCGATCAGCCGGACGCCGGCGGGTCCGAGCTTCTGCCGCAGCTGACCGACATAGACCCGCAGATATTGCACGTCATCGACATGCGCCGGACCCCATACCGCGGTCAGCAGCTGGCGGTGTGTCAGAACACGGTCGACGTTGCGCACCAGCAGGCTGAGAAGATCGTATTCGCGCGGGCTGAGCTGCACCGGAACGTGATCGACGGTCACGCGGCGATGCGCCAGATCGACCGTCACGCCCTCGCCGCGCCAGATCTCGGCCACGCCGTCACGGGCGCGCACGTGCCGCAGGGCGGCGCGAATGCGGGCGAGCAGTTCGCCGACGGCGAAAGGCTTCTCGACGTAATCGTCGGCGCCGGCGTCCAGCGCGGTGATCTTCTCCGCCTCGCGGTCGCGCGCGGAGAGCACGATCACGGGTGCCGCGCTGAACGCGCGCAGCCGGCGCAGGGCTTCCTGGCCGTCGAGGTCCGGCAGGCCGAGATCGAGCAGGATCGCGTCCGGCGCGCGCGCGGCCGCCAGCCGCAGGCCGTTCGCCGCATCCATTCCCTGCTCGACCCGGTATCCGGCCGCCTCCAGGGCCGGCCGCAGGAAGCGATGGATCTGCGGCTCGTCGTCGATGACGAGGATCGTGGCGCCGCCCCTCATGGCGCGACCGGCAGGCGGAGCGTGACGATCGTGCCGGGCGAGCCGTCGACCGGCAGGTCGGCGCGCGGACTCTGCGCCGCGATGCCGCCGCCCATCGCCTCCGCCAGCCCCCGGGCAATCGCGAGGCCGAGACCGGTGCCCGGCACCACCTGATCGCCCCGGCGGGCGCGATAGAAGCTGTCGAACACATGCGGCAGATCCTCCGCGGCGATGCCCACACCCTCGTCGGCCACCGAGATCTCGACGTGGCCGCCGACCACCGCCGCGCGAATCGAGGGCGCGCTCCCCAGGCTGCCGTATTTCACGGCGTTCTCGATCAAATTGACCAGCGCCTGCTCGAGCAGCGCCGGGTCAGCGAGCGCCTGGATCACGGGCTGCGCCAGATTGACAGGCGCGAAGGCGGCATCCGGCACGCGGCCGATGGCGAGCTCGATCACCTCGCCGACCGAGACGGGCAGGATGCGTGGCCGGATTTCGCCGCTCTCGAGCCGCGTCAGCTCCATGATGTTGGCAAGGAAACGGGTCATGCGCGCCACGTCGTGCTCGATGCCGGCCAGCAGGTCGGCACGGGTGGCGTCCGGCAGCGTATCCCAGGCGGCGCGCAGCGTGCCGGCCGCGCCGCGTATGCCGGTCAACGGCGTGCGCAGATCATGGCTGAGGGAGTTCAGCAACGCGGTGCGCAGGCGCTGCGTCTCCTCCGCCGCCTCCGCGCGGGCGGCTTGGCCGGTCAGGCGCACGCGCTCCAGGGCCACCGCCGCCTGGTCCGCCAAGGTATCCAGCGCCTGCAGGCGCGGCCCGTTGGAAGCGTCGGCGAGACGCACGCCCAGCACCGCGAGCCGCCCGCGCGCGGTGCGCAGCGGCACGAACCGCCACGCCCCGTCCGGCAGGGTCGCCGTGCCGCGCCCGGTCGGCTCGCCGTGGGTCCAGCTGCGGCGCGCCGCCGCCCACCCGCCCTCGTCGATTGCCTCGCCTCCGCCCTCCGGTGCAGCCGCCTGGACGTGCAGCTCTTGTTGCTGTTCCTGGTCGCTGGCCGACAAGACGGCGGCGGGGCCGTCCACGATCGCGGCGGCCTGCCGGGCGATCTCGGAGAGCAACGCCGCCTCCGTCGTCGGCTCGCCGAGCTTGCGGCTGAAGGCACCGATGCGTCTTAAGCCGTCGATCCGCGCCTGGCCCGCTTGCGCCTCGGCGCGCAGCCGGCCGGCGAGCAGGCCGGTGATGCTGGCGACGATCAGGAACACGGCCAGCCCGATCGCGTCATGCGCGTTGGCGATGGTGATGGTGTGGATCGGCGGGATGAAGAAGAAGTCCCACGCCAGGAACCCGATCGCCGCCGTGTAGAGCGCGAGCCGCAGGCCCTGGAGCGTCGCCGCTGCCACGACGGCGGCGAGGAACACCATGCCGAGCGCTTCCTGCGGGATCATGCCGCCCAGCAGCAGGCCGGCGCCCGTCACGCAGGCGACCAGCGCGGTCGCCGCCGCCCAGGGCATCCAGTTGGTGCCGCCGGAGGGCGCGGGTGCGGCGCGCCGTCGAGCGAGGGCCGGCGATGGCGTCACATGCAGCGCGAACTCGGGCGTGCGTCGCAGCAGCTGATAGCCCAGCGTGCGGCCAAACCAGCGCCGCCAGAACGGCGCCGGCGCGCGGCCGATGACCAGATGGGTGACGTTGCGCGCGTGCGCGACATCGAGCGCCACCTGCACGAGATCGAAGCCCGCGCGCGTCTCGACCTCGGCCCCGAGCTGGGTCGCGAGCGCCAGCGACGGACGACGGTCGGACGCCTCGGTCGCGCGCTCGACATGCAGGACGATCCAGGGCGCCCGCAGCGCGTCGGCGAGGCGCTTGGCGTAGCGGATCACCGCCTCGCCCGCCGCATCGGGGCCGACCAGCGCCAGCACGCGGTCCCGCGTCGGCCAGGGACCGACCACGCGGTTCGCCCGCATCCAGTCGCGCACGTGGTCGTCGACGTGCTCGGCGACGCGGCGCAGCGCGATCTCGCGCAACGCGCCCAGATTGCCCTCCTTGAAGAAGCCCTCCAACGCGCGCTCCGCCACGTCAGCGCGGTAGATGCGCCCGGCCTTCAGCCGCTCGCGCAGCGCGGCCGGCGTCAGATCCACCAGCTCGATCTCGTCGGCGAGCTCCAGCACCCGGTCGGGCAGCGTCTCCGTCACGCGCACGCCGGCGATGCGGGCGATGTCCTCGTTGAGGCTTTCGAGATGCTGCACGTTGAGCGTCGCCCAAATGTCGAGACCGGCGGCGAGCATCTCCTCGACGTCCTCCCAACGCTTGGCGTGGCGGCTGCCGGGCGCGTTGGTGTGGGCGAGCTCATCGACCAGCAGCAGGCCCGGCCGGCGCGCCAACGCCTCGTCGAGGTCGAATTCTTCCAGATCCTGCCCGCGATACGGCATCCGCCGGCGCGGCAGCTCGGGGATGCCGACCGCCTGCCCGGCCGTCTCGGCGCGGCCATGCGTCTCGATCACTCCGGCGAGCACGTCCACGCCCTCGGATTGGCGGCGCTTGGCCTGATTGAGCATCTCCCACGTCTTGCCCACGCCGGGTGCCGCGCCGAGGAAGACCTTCAGCCGGCCGCGCCCATCGCGTGTCGTCGCGGCCAGCAGCGCATCGGGATCGGGACGATCTTGCTCCACTACCCAATCTTAGAGCGTGATCGCCTCATGCTGAACCAAACTCGTCATCGCGGCGCAGCGGCGTGGCGATCCATCGTGCCCCTGGACGGGCTCGGCTGCGCATCCAACGCAAGGTTCAGTAACAGCACGTTGACCCGTGGCTCGCCGATCAAGCCGAACAGCCGACGTTCGGTGTGCCCGGCCACCAGACGTTGCACGTCGGCCTCGGGGATGCCGCGCGCGGCGGCCACGCGGGCAACCTGGCGCTCGGCGGTCTCCGGCGAAACGTGCGGATCGAGCCCCGATGCGGAGGTGGTCACCGCGTCCGCCGGAACCGGTGCCGGGCCGCTCTTGGCCACGTCGCCGCGCACGCGTTCGATCAGCACCTTCGATGTAGGCGCCAAGTTGGAGCCTCCCGATGCATCGGCATTGTAGGGGGACGGGATCTGCTTGGTCGCGTCCGCCGGGTCGGCGACCGTGGTGGCCGACGGTCTCGAATGAAAATACTTTTCCGCCGCGAAGTCCTGGCCGATCAGCGCCGAGCCGACCACGCGGCCGTCGCGCATGACCAGCGAGCCGCTGGCTTGCGTGGGGAACGCGACCGAGCCCAGGCCGACCATGCCGAGCGGAAAAGCCAGGCCGAGGAGCAGCGTGAACGCGGCGACGAGAACCAGAGCCGGGCGCAGATACGACATGTCAGGCGAGCCCCAGGATGGTGAGGACGATATCGATGAGCTTGATGCCGACGAACGGCGCGACCAGCCCGCCGAGGCCGTAGATCAGCAGGTTCCGGCGCAGCAGCTGGGCCGCGCCCATCGGCGCGAACCTCACCCCGCGCAGGGCCAGCGGCACCAGGGCAACGATGATGAGCGCATTGAAGATCACCGCCGACAGGATCGCGCTCTGCGGCGAGGTCAGGTGCATGACGTTGAGCGATTGCAGCTCGGGATAGGTGGCGACGAAGATCGCCGGCAGGATGGCGAAATACTTGCTCACGTCGTTGGCGATGCTGAACGTCGTCAAACTGCCGCGCGTGATGAGCAATTGCTTGCCGATCTCCACCACCTCGATCAGCTTGGTCGGATCGCTGTCGAGGTCGACCATGTTGCCGGCCTCGCGCGCCGCCTGGGTGCCGGTCTGCATGGCGACGCCCACGTCGGCCTGCGCCAACGCCGGCGCGTCATTGGTGCCGTCGCCGCACATCGCCACCAGCCGCCCCTCGGCTTGCACGCGGCGGATGTAGTCGAGCTTGTCCTGCGGCGTGGCCTGCGCGAGGAAGTCGTCCACGCCCGCCTCGGTTGCGATCGCGGCGGCGGTGACGGGGTTGTCGCCGGTAATCATCACCGTGCGGATGCCCATGCGCCGCAGGGCGGCGAACCGCTCGCGGATGCCCGGCTTGACGATGTCCTTGAGCTCGATTGCGCCCAACAGCCGGCCATCGACCGCGACCGCGAGCGGTGTGCCGCCAGCGCGCGCGATGCGGTCCACCGCGGCGGTGAAGGCGGCAGGCGCGGTGCCGCCGGTGAGCACCAGCACGCTGTCCACCGCCCCCTTGCGCCACGCCCGGCCGCCCGCGTCGAGACCGGACAGCCGCGTGTTGGCGCTGAACGGTACCATGCACGCGCCGGCCGGCTCTTCGGGTGCGAGACCGTGCCGGTCGCGCACATAGGTCAGGATCGAGCGGCCCTCGGGCGTGCCGTCGCCAAGGCTCGCCAGCATCGCCGCCTCCGCCAGCGCCCGCTCCTCGACGCCGGGCACCGGGTAGAGCCCCGCCGCCATGCGGTTGCCGAAGGTGATCGTGCCGGTCTTGTCGAGCAGCAGTGTATCCACGTCGCCCGCCGCCTCCACCGCCCGGCCGGAGGTGGCGACCACGTTGAAGCGCACCAGCCGGTCCATCCCCGCGATGCCGATGGCGGATAGCAGTCCGCCGATCGTGGTCGGGATCAACGTCACCAGCAGCGCCGCCAGCACCGGCACGCCGAGGATGGTGCCCGAGTAGCGGGCCAGCCCGACCAGTGTAACGACGGCGATCAGGAAGATGATGGTGAGGCCGGCGAGCAGGATGTCGAGCGCGATCTCGTTCGGCGTCTTGCGGCGCGACGCGCCTTCCACCAGGCCGATCATGCGGTCGAGAAACGTGCGGCCTGGATCGGCGGTGATGCGGATCACGAGCCAGTCGGAGACGACGAGCGTGCCGCCCGTCACCGCCGAGCGGTCGCCGCCCGCCTCGCGGATCACCGGCGCGCTCTCGCCCGTCACCGCGCTCTCGTTCACGCTGGCGACCCCCTCCACCACCTCGCCGTCGGACGGGATGAGGTCGCCGGCCTCGACCAGCACGAGTTCGCCGGGATCGAGGGTCGACGCTGGAGTGGGCTTGAACAACGCGCGATCGTCCGGGCGGAGCAGCACCTTGGCCATCGTGTCGCTCCGCGCGCGGCGCAGGCTTTCGGCGCGCGCCCGGCCGCGCCCCTCGGCCACCGCCTCGGCGAAGGTCGCGAACAGCACGGTCAGCCACAGCCCGGCGGCGATCGCCAGCGCGAAGGCGGCCGGCTCACCGCTGGCAAGATTGCGCGCGCCGAGCACGGTGACGAGCAGCGCCACGATCTCGGTGACGAAGATCACCGGGTTGCGCATCAGGCTCGCCGGGTTGAGCTTGGCGAATGAGTCGGCCGTCGCGCGGCGCAGGATGCGGCCGTCGAACAGGCGGATCACCTCGGCGTCTTGGGCCATCAGAAGGTCTTTCCCGCGAGCATGGCGAAGTGCTCGGCGATCGGGCCGAGCGACAGCGCGGGCAGGAATTGCAGCCCGCCGAGGATCAGGATCACGCCGATCAGCAAGCCGACGAACAGCGGCCCGTGCGTCGGAAACGTGCCGGCGCCGGTCGGCAGCTTGGGCTTCGCGGCGAGCGACCCGGCGAGCGCCATTACCGGCACGACGAACGCGAAGCGCCCGAGCAGCATGGCGACCGCGAGCCCGTAATCGAGCAGGTTGGTGTCGGCCGACAGCCCGGCGAAGGCGCTGCCGTTGTTGGCCGTCGACGAGGTCCAGGCATACAGCATCTGCGACAGCCCGTGCGGCCCGGCGTTGGACAGCGAGCCAAGGCCGCTCGCCGTCACCAGGCTGATCGCCGTGCCGCCGAGGATCGACAGCGGCAGGATCAGCACGGCGAGCATGGCGAGCTTGACCTCGCGCGCCTGCACCTTCTTGCCGAGATATTCCGGCGTGCGCCCGACCATCAGCCCCGCGACGAACACCGCGAGCAGCGCGAACGCCAGGATGCCGTAGAGCCCCGACCCGACGCCGCCCGGCACGATCTCGCCGAGCTGCATCAGGAACAGGGGCACCAGGCCGCCGAGCGGGGTAAAGCTGTCGTGCATCGCGATCACCGCGCCGGTCGAGGTGGCTGTGGTCGAGGCGGCGAACAGCGCGGACGCGGCGACGCCGAAGCGCACCTCCTTGCCCTCCATGTTGCCGCCCGACGGATCGACGCCGAGGGCGTGCAGCAGCGGATTGCCGGCCGCCTCGGCGGCATACGCGGCGCCGGCGAAGGCGAGCAGCAAGATTGCCATCACGCAGAACAGCGCGACCCCCTGCTTGCGGTCGTTCACCCAGTGGCCGAACGCGATCGCCAGCGAGAACGGGATCAGCAGCAGCGAGATGTTTTCGAGCAGGTCGGACAGCGCCGTCGGATTCTCGAACGGGTGCGCGGAGTTGGCGTTGAAGAAGCCGCCGCCATTGGTGCCGAGCAGTTTTATCGCTTCCTGGAAGGCGACGGGGCCGAGCGCGATCACCTGCTTCGCACCCTCCAAGGTGGTCGCCTCGGCCGACGTCGCGAGCGTCTGCGGCACGCCCATCGCCAGCAGCGCGACGGAGACCACGAACGCTAGGGGCAGCAGGATGTAGAGCGTGGCGCGCACGAGGTCCGCCCAGAAATTGCCGAGCATCTGGACGTTGCCGGCCACGAAGGCGCGCGAGACGGCCGCCGCCGCCGCGATGCCACTGGCGGCGGAGAGAAAATTGTGCACCGTCAGGCCGAACATCTGCGCGCCGTTCGACAGCGCGGACTCGCCGGCATAGGCCTGCCAGTTGGTGTTGGTGACGAAGCTCATCGCGGTGTTGAGCGCGAGGCGCGGCGACATCCCCGCGAAGCCTTGCGGGTTGAACGGCAGCCAGTACTGCAGCCGCAGGATCGCGTAGAGCAGCAGGAAATGCGCCGCGTTCAGCGTGAGCAGCGCGAATGCGTAACCGCGCCAGCCCATGCCCCGCGCTGGGTCGACTCCCGCGACCGCGTAGAGCCGTCGCTCGATCGGCCGCAGCATTGGCGACAGAGCGGAGCGGTCGCCCGACATCGCGCGCGCCACGTAGCCGCCGAGCGGCACGGCGCAAGCGAAGGTGAGCGCGAGGGTCAGC